>JAPPBT010000025.1 GCA_026702745.1 Gemmatimonadota bacterium | reverse complement strand
GATCTCCGCCTGGAGGGCGTCGTACTCCTTGTTGGTCTTCACGCTGTAGAGCTGTCCCTGGTACTTCTTGACCTGTTCCTGCGCGGCCTGCAGGTCCCGTTCGTGCTGACGCCTGACCTTCTCGATGTCCGCGACCTTCGTTTCCTGGTCCGAAAGCCTGGTTTCCGCCTCGGACTGGACCGTCTCCATCGACTCCAGCTGGTTGGGTATGTCTACCTTGTACTGTTCGAGTTCGTGCAAGTCCTGATCCGTCTTCTGCAATTCCAACAGCGCTCTCAAGCTTTCCTGCATGCGACTTCTGCCCTCCACGGAAGAAGAAAAGGCGGACAAAAAAAAATGCACGCTGACCGTGCATTTCCCTTCGTTTTAACCTGGTTTTACCGTGCCCCGGGTCCGAAGTGGCAAGTGCAGTCGGACCGTGCAGACAATAGGGCACGTGGTCATATCCATCCTTTTCCCGATACTACTTGATTTTTTGATCATAGACGGTAAAGATAATGCCGAAGGCATGTAGAGTCAACCAAAATCAGGGGAGGTTATCATGGGCTCGACCATACGTATCCAGGGTGGCAGGAAGGAAGAAAGTTTCGAATTGAACATCGTGGTTTCCAGGTGGCTGTTCGCCGGCCTCACAGCGCTGATCGTCGCCGCTGTTTCGCTGGGGTACACCGTGCTGCCCGCCCAGTCGCAGGACGACCGGAGCCGCAAGGCGGTTAACCCGGGTCCAAACTACAGCGAGGCCATCGAGGCGGGTGACTTCGTGTTCCTGTCCGGCAAGATCGCGGCCGTCCGGGGACGGATCATCCCCGGCGGTATCGAGGCGGAAACGAAAATGGTCATGGACAACCTGCAGACGGCGCTGGCAAAGTCCGGATTGACCATGGACGACGTGGTCAAAGCCACGGTGTTTCTCAATGACCTGAACGACTTTTCCGCCATGAACGAAGTGTACCGGTCCTACTACACGGCTGATCCGCCGGCCCGGTCCACCATACAGTCCGGTGTCGTGCTGAACGCCGGCATCGAGATCGACCTGATCGCCTACCGCGGCGACAAGTAGTCGAACAGGTAGTCGGAACGTAGCCGGCGATTAATCGGCAGGTAGCCGGCGATTAACTGGCAGGTAGTCGGCAGGTAGTCGGCGATTAACCGGCAGGTAGTCGGCAAGTCGTCGCCGGATCATTCCAAAAGAGGCGAATGAGCGAAAAAACGACCGCCGGCGTGATCGGACTGGGGCTGGGACGGGCCCATCTCGCCGGCTATCTCGCGGACGAACGGGTAAAAGTCGTCGGGCTGGCCGATCTGGACGTCGGGCTGGCCGAGCGGACCGCGTCGGAACACGGCGTGCCTCACGCGTTTTCCGCCTATCAGGACCTGCTCGCCCTGGAACCTGATCTCGTCAGCGTCTGCCTGCCGAATTTCCTGCACGCGCCCGTGACCATCGACGGCCTGGACGCCGGTGTCCACGTGATGTGCGAGAAGCCCATGGCGCTGAACGCCTCCCAGGCCCGCGACATGGCCGCCGCCGCCCGGCGCAACGGCCGTTTCCTCATGATCGCCCTGAACAACCGGTTCCGGGCCGAGACGCAGATCCTGAAGAAGCTCGTCGAGCAGGACGTGCTGGGCGAGATCTACTACGCGAAGACCGGGTGGTTGAGGCGGAGCGGCATCCCGGGCGCCGGGACCTGGTTTACGCGCAAGGCCCAGGCCGGCGGCGGGCCCTTGATCGACCTGGGCGTCCACATGATCGATCTGGCGCGCTGGCTTATGGGCAATCCGCGGCCGGTGTCCGTGGTGGGCGCCACCTACGCCCGGCTGAGCGATTCGGCGGAAGGCGTCTTCGACGTGGAAGACCTCGCCGCGGCCTTCATCCGGTTCGAAGGCGATGCCACACTCGTCGCGGAGACGAGCTGGGCCTCCCACGTGGCTTCGGAAGGCTCCTACGTCAAGCTCATGGGTACCCTGGGCGGCGCCGAGATCACGGGCAACGATTTAACGGTATATACCGAACTGCACGGCGAACAGGTGGATGTCACGCCCGCCTACGCGCCGCGGGAATGGTCGGACTGCATCGCGGCCGAGATCGCCCATTTCGTGGACTGCATCCGTGCCGGCCGCTCGCCCATGTCCACGGGCGAGCAGGGTGTCGAGATCATGCAGATCCTGGATGGGATCTACGAATCGGCCGCGGACAACCGGATGGTCCGGATCGGGTAGCGCGGCACGTGGCGCGTCGCTCGGTACCCCGCAGGTTTAGCGGCCCCGGCAACCTTCGTGAGACAGCGCCCGGGTTACCGGTCCGGGCTGTCGTCCGCGGCGAGTCCGAATGCCCGTTCATTGGCCCTTATCGTCCTGTCGCGGGGTCTCGCGGACAGAGCGCTGCGGTAGGCCGCCTCGGCATCGGTCCTGCGGCCGGACCTTTCATGGGCGACTGCCAGGTTGTTCCACGCCGCCGCGTCGTCGGGGTCCCCCGCCACGATACCTTCCCAGATCGTCACCGCCCGGATCCAGTCCCCTACCCGCGCCGCGGAGATGGCACGGCCGTCCCGGGTATCGATCAGCCGGCGGGTGACCTGGATCCGCTCCGGTGACAGCACGGCCATCAGCCGCGACACAACGCGGCGGGCCAGAACTTCGGTCAGCAACGGCGAAACGAGTTCGACGGAGATGGCCCCCTCGGGCGGATCTATGACGGGTTCGGGCAGTACCGTGCGGTAGGTTTCGGATTCCGTAAAAGAAACATCGGCTATCAGCGTGTTCGACTGGATACTGTAGGCTCGCAGGGTGGCCGTGACGACCGCTGTCTGATCGATGTGCGGCAGTACATAGGCCTTGTTGATGAAGCGGGAATCGGACCGTCCGAGTCCCACCCCGATGGCCTCTTCCTCTCGAAAGACCTTCACTTCCCCGTATTTTTCCGTATAAACCCTTTTGAGATCGCCGACGAGCGTGATACCGGCGTTGATCTCCCTTCCGACGATCAGCGCGAGAGAATCGGGGATCTGACCGGCCTCGTGAGGATGGCGGGACAGCGTCCGGAGCACCGGTCTCATTTCGATGGCCGTCAGCGTGGAATCCGAGACGAGGGCGCGGGCGAACAGGAACCCGGTCAGGTTGTTGAGGGCCAGGTCGGTGCCGTTGAAACCCAGCAGGGCGATCGTTTCTTCTTCGCCGGGGAGACCGAGCAGGGACGAACGGTAGACATCGAAACGGACGGAGAGCGAAGAAGCTGCGCATCCGGGGACATGCGCCAGGGTTGCCGCGGCTAGGAGCGGCAGGACCGTTCTGTAGAATGAAGCGGTCATGGTACCTGAATAAGTACGCCCTTTTATCCCGGTGTGTCAAGCCGATTCGGGGCGGACGGCCGTCCGCCGGAACCCCCCGAAAGAGGTTGACAACCGGACCGGCTGTCCTTAATCTACGCATGACCAGAAGCCAAGTCATCACGAGTAATATACATGTCCTCGTCACAGAAGCCGCCTGGGCCTGCGGAACCCGGCAGGAAGTCAGGCAAAACCCCCGGCAAGACACGTCCCGACCCGGTCCGCCGCCGCCGATTCCTGCAGAGATGCCTCGGCGCGCTGGGCGGTATCGGTTCCCTGATGGCCGTCTATCCGCTCATCCGTTACATCGAACCGCCCCCCGAAGCCGAAGGCGCCAACCGGGTTGAAATCGACCGCGCGTCCCTGCCTCCCGGCACTTCCAGGACGGTGATCTACCGGGGCCGGCCGACCATCGTGGTCAATACCTCCGACGGTTACATCGCC
Source organism: Gemmatimonadota bacterium (assembly GCA_026702745.1). Classification (NCBI taxonomy): domain Bacteria; kingdom Pseudomonadati; phylum Gemmatimonadota; species Gemmatimonadota bacterium. The sequence goes on along the minus strand of JAPPBT010000025.1, from coordinate 131,368 downwards.
TATAACGCCGTGTGTCCCCACCTGGGTTGCGTCGTCAAGTGGGAGAGAGGAACACAGAGCCTGATCTGTCCCTGTCACGGCGGCATATTCGGCACGGACGGCAGCGTCCAGGGCGGGCCGATTCCCGGCCCCCTGACCGCGGTCGAACTATCCGTCACCGACGACAAGATCATCGTCGGCGTGTAACTGCCGGTGACCAGACGGTCCATTTCACGCGGAGCACGCAACCAGCCACCATGATCAGACGCCTGTTCAACGGGGTGTACAACTGGCTCGATGATCGTGCGGAAATATCGGTCATCATCGACTTCTGCCACCGCCAGCTGACCAAGCCCGTGCCCCGCCACCTCAACTGGCTGTTCTCCTTCGGAACAGTCACCCTGATGTTCTTCCTTTCCCAGGCCGTCTCGGGCGTCTTCCTGATGATCTACTACGAAGCGTCGGCCGATACGGCCTACGAGAGCGTGAAGTACATCATGGAGCAGGTGCGTTTCGGCTGGCTCATGCGCCAGGTGCATACCTACGGCGCTAATTTCATGATCGCCTTCCTGCTGCTGCACTCGGTCCGCGTGTTCTTCTACGGTGGTTACAAGAAACCCAGGGAGCTCACCTGGCTATTCGGGTTCGGCCTGCTGGTCGTGACCCTGGCCTTCGGCTTCACGGGCTATCTCCTGCCCTGGGACCAGCTTTCCTACTGGGGCACGACGGTGGGTACGGAGATCGCCGCCGCAACCCCGCTCATCGGCGAGTACCTGCTGATTCTCATGCGGGGCGGCGAGATCATTTCCGACGTGACCCTCACCCGCTTCTTCGTCCTGCATGTGGTGCTGCTGCCGTGGGCCTTCATCGCCCTGGTCACCGTGCACCTGGTCCTGATCCGGTACAAGGGCATCTCGCCGCTCGAAGGAACGGACGTGCCGGAGAAGACACCGGAAGAACTGAAGAAAGCCGGCGGCAAACCTTTCTACCCCCAGCACGTGATGAAAGAAGCCATCGTGGTCCTGCTGGTCCTGGCGTCGATGATTTTCATGATCATCTACTACCCGTTGCCGCTCCACGAAAAGGCCGATCCCTTCAACACGCCGGTGGGCGTCAAGCCGGAATGGTATTTCCTTTCCTCCTACCAGGCGCTGAAATACCTCCCGAAAACCATCGGCATCATCGGCTCCGGCCTGGTGGTCCTGGCCATCTGCCTGCTGCCGTTCTGGGACCGCACGCCGGCCCGTACGCCGGCACGCCGGCCCCTCGCGACGTCCCTCGGCATCCTGTTCATCGTGCTGAACATCGCCCTCGCCCTGCTCGGCAAGATCTCGGAAACGGAGATGACCTTCATGGGCACGAGGTATCATTTCGACATCTACGGATGGCCCCACGCCATCGGGACGGTCGAGGAACCGGCGGTCCTGCCGGACACCGTCGGCGAGGGAACCGAATGAGCGGACGGGCGGCATACCAGGCGCGGGCGGCATACCAGGCGCGGGCGGCATACCAGGCGCGGGCGGTCCTCTTACTCCTTCCGCTGTTGATCCTCTTTTGGACTTCTGCCGACTACGCGGAAGCGCAACAGGGTGCGGCGACCAATAACTGCGTCAGCTGCCATGCCGACCTGGAAGACGAGGACATGAGCCTGCCGGTAGCCGAATGGCTGCGGAGCGCGCACCGTCCGGCGGACATCTTTTGCCAGGATTGTCACGGCGGGAACCCCGCCACCATGGTGGAAGACGAAGCGCACGACATAGATATGGACTTCGTGGGCCTGCCCGACCCCTACGTCGTCCATGAACTGTGCGGCGAGTGTCACCAGGTCCAGACGGAGAACTACGTACCCAGCCCCCATGGTCTCGAGGGTGATTTCTGGCCTAACTGCGTGGATTGCCACTCGAATCACGAAGTAGTCTTTCCCCGGGCGTCACTGATCTCCATACCCGACAATTGCGAGGACTGTCACGAGCAGGCGATCATGGACGATTTCATCGCCCTGACCGACCGGGGACTCGAGCCCATCGTCGAGTTCCGGCGGGCGGCTGAGGAGATCCGTTCGGCCGGGGTCCCGGTCGATCAGATCCTGGCCCAGGCCACCCTGGCGCGGGACGCATATATCGAACGGGCCTCCCATGTCTTCGTACTCGAGAGAATGGTCGCCGTCGTCGACTCGCTGGAACAGGTCTACCCGAGCATCCGAAAGAAAGTGGAAACCGCCCGCACCGAAGTCGATACACGCCGAAGGTTTGGCTGGATGTTCATCGGCCTCTTCCTCGTAGCGGCGGGTGTGATCTGGCTGTACCGACGGTCGCTGCCGGACGCCTGATCGAACCGACGGTCGCTGCCGGACGCCTGATCGAACCGGAGCTCCATCATGTACACTCGACTTCTCCGATGCCTCCTCCTCGCCCTCTCGGTCCTCTCCGCGCCGTCCGTCGCGGCCGCCACGGCCGGCGACATCCGTCCGGTGCCCGACGGCAAGGGGACGTCCACCCTGGCCCAGGCCGTGCTTCGACTGCCCGTCGTGGCCAGCATGTTGCACACCGGTGCCCATCCCGACGACGAGAACAGCGCCCTGGTCGCCTATGTGAGCCGCGGGTTGCACGCGCGGACCGCTTACCTTTCCCTTAACCGCGGCGAAGGCGGACAGAACCTCATCGGCCCCGAGCTCTACGACGCCATCGGCGTGATAAGGACGGAAGAGCTGCTGACGGCCCGGCGTTTCGACGGCGCGGAGCAGTTCTTTACACGGACGTACGACTTCGGTTTTTCCAAGTCGGCCGAAGAATCCCTGGAATACTGGAATCATGACGAAATGCTGCTTTCGGACGTGGTGCGCGTCATTCGCCGCTTCCGTCCCGACGTGATCGTTTCCGTGTTCGCCGATTCTCCCCGCGACGGCCATGGCCATCACCAGGCGTCCGGGAGAATCACCCGCGAAGCCTTTTTCGTCGCGGCCGACCCGGATCGCTTTCCCGAACACCTGCAGGACGGCCTGCGTCCCTGGCAGGCCCGCAAGCTGTATATCAACAACACGCGGGCATCCTTCGAAAGCATCGATTCCCTGGTGGTGCACGTAGGCACCTACAGTCCCGTGCTGGACCGGTCGTACCGCGAACTGGGCCTGGCCGGCCGCAGCATGCACCGCTCCCAGGACATGGGGACCCTGCAGCCGAAGGGTCCGGCGACCACGAAGATCAAGCTGGTTGCGCGCGCGGGCAGGCCGGACGCGGGCAGGCCGGACTTGGACGGAGACGCCCACCTGTTCGACGGCCTGGACACGACTTTCATGCGGTTCCACGCCATGGCCGGACCGGACGCCGGGAAGATCCACGGTCTCGCCGACCGGCTCGAGCGGCTGGACGCGCTGGCCCGCGAAGCCGTGGACGCCTACCGCCCGCTCGACCCTCCCGCCGTGTTGGACCCCGTACTGGAGGGCCTGCGAATGATCCGTGCGCTTAGGAGGGATCTTGAAGAGGGCGGCATGCCGGCCGGCGTCCTTGCGGATATGCTTTTTCTGCTCAATCAGAAGGAGGAAGACTTCGCCAACGCTGCCGTGCTGGCCCTCGGCATGGCCTTCGAAGTGCTTACCAGCGACGACCGGGTTGTCCCGGGCAACCTGCTCGGAGTGCACCTGGTGTTGCTGAACCGCAGTACACGGTCCGTCCGCGTCACCAACCTGGCGCTGGACGTTCCGGAGGGTTGGACCGCGACCCTCGATCCGGTCCCGGCCAGACCGGCCAGACCACCTGGACGGTTCGGGCCGACTGGACCACCCGGACCGCCGGGACCGTCCGGTCCGCCCAGACAGACCGAGGACATCGGCTACAACGAAAGCTTCGCGGAGAACTGGCGGGTCGAAGTACCGCCTGACGCCGGCCTCACCCGGCCCTACTGGCACCGCCGCTCCCTGAACGACCCGAGGGTCGTGGTGGACGACACGGCACTGATCGGGCTTCCCTGGCGCCCGCAGCCCGTAATCGGACGGGCCCGGTTTGTCGTGGACGGCGTCGAGATCGAAATCCGCCGGCCCGCGCAGTACCGCTTCGCCGATCGGGCCTTCGGTGAAATCCGCCGCGAACTCCAGGTCGTGCCGGCACTGTCGGTCACCATGGACCCACCCGTGGTGGTCGCTCCGTCAGGGCGGGAAAGCCCCCTGCGGTTCAGCGTGTCCGTGGTCAGCAACGTGGACGGCGTGATCGAAGGCGGGTTGTCCCTCGAGGTACCGGACGGGTGGGCAGTTTCGCCCGTGGAAGTACCCCTGTCGTTCTCGGGACGGGGACAGGCCGCGACGTTCAGCTACACGGTCGTCCCGGCACGAGACGCCCGGGATGGGGCTTACGATGTAGGGGCGGTGGCGAAGGCCGGCGGGAACGAATACCGCGAGGGATACGAGGTGATCGCCTATCCCCATATCGAGCCGAGGCACCTGTACCGCGGTTCGGCATCCGTCGTGCAGGTGGCTCCGGTCGATCTGCCGGACGATCTGAGTGTGGGTTACATCATGGGATCGGGCGACCAGGTCCCGTTCGTGCTGGAGCAGATGGGCCTGCAGGTGCGGCTGCTGTCGGGGGAGGACCTCGCCACGGCCGATCTGGACGCCTTCGACCTGATCATCGCGGGCATCCGCGCCTACGAAGTCCGCGACGATCTCATCGCCGTGAACCAGCGGCTGCTGGACTACGTGGAGGCCGGGGGTGTCTACATCGTGCAGTACAACAAGTACGCCTTCAACCTCGACCGGTACGGGCCCTACCCCTTCCAGATCAACCGCCCCCACGACCGGGTGACCCGGGAGGACGCGCCGGTGGACATTTTGGTACCGGATCATCCCGTCTTCAACCGGCCCAACCGGATCACCGAAGCGGACTTCGAAGGTTGGGTGCAGGAACGCGGCCTGTACTTCCAGGGGGAGTGGGACTCCCGCTACACGCCGCTCATGGCCTCGCAGGACCCGGGTGAGTCCCCAAAGGGCGGCGGGCTCCTCGAAGCCCGTTACGGCAAGGGGCGATATATCTACACGGGCTACGCGTGGTTCCGGCAGCTTCCCGCGGGCGTGCCCGGGGCCGTGCGACTCTTCGCCAACCTGATCGGCCTGGCGGCCGAAGACCGGGACCCATAGCAAGGCCCCGTAGAGCATCTCAACGAAAAGTAAAGGTCGGAATGGGGCGGGAGGGGCGGTAGTATGAAGTCCCGCAGGTGCCGCCCCGACTGCGCAGATTACAGCGGCACGTCGGTGCGCCATTCGGGGAAACGTTCGTCGATCCCCCTGATGAGACCGTTGTAGGCCTCGCGGAACTGCTGGGTGCCCGGACCGATGGATCCGTCCCCGATGTCGTAGTTGTCGATCGAAGCGACCGGCGTCACTTCCGCGCCCGTCCCGCACAGGAAAACCTCGTCGGCCGTGTAAAGCTCCGTCCGGTCGATCTCCCGCTCCACGACCGACATCTCGAGGACGTCCCTCCCGATCCTCAATATGGTATCCCGGGTGACGCTCACCAGGATATCGGCCGTCACCGGCGGCGTGATCAGCACGCCGTCCTGGATCATCATCAGGCAGGCGCCGGGCGCTTCACAGACCTTGCCGCGGTTGTTCAGCATGATCGTTTCGTCGAAGCCCTTGAGCGTGGCGTCGGTCCACGCGATGGCGCTGTTGCGGTAGTTGGCCCAGCACTTGATGCGGGCCGGCAGCGTGTTGTCCGAAATGCGCGTCCAGGAGCTGACCGAGCACCGGGCGCCGTCCTTTCGGCGCAGGTTGGAGCCGTAGGCAAAGGTGTGGACGTAGACGTGGGCTGGACCCGCCATTTTGTTGAGATACACGTCCGGCGAGAAATACACGGTCGGGAATATGTAGACGTCCTCCCGGTATCCGTGGACCCGGCACAGCTCGAGAGAGCCGTTCCACACTTCCTCCAGCGTGTACGGCGTTTCCATCCTCATCAGCTTGATCGACCGGTACAGGCGATCCATGTGTTCCTTGAAACGGAAGACGAAGAGTTTCTCCTGGTCGTCGTTCCAGTAGGCCCGGATCCCCTCGAAAATGGCGTGGGCGAATATATGTCCCTGCGTGACATGCACCGTACCCTGGTCCCAGGGGATCTGTTCCCCGTCCTGCCAGATGTACTTTGAATGATCCTCGCCCCACATTTTCGTGTTCTTGGCCATGCCCGTGCTCCTTATGAATGGTCGAACAGTCGATACGTGATCCGGTCCACCGCGTCCCGTCGTTACTGCCCGCGTCCCGTCGTTACCGCCCGCGTCCCGTCGTTACTGCCCGCGTCCCGTCGTTACCGCCCGCGTCCCGTGCGTCGACGTACACCGCTACTCCCGGTCCGGTCCAGGCCGGTCTCGCACGCCGGCATTATGCATTTCGTCCAGGCGCGCCCGCCAGGCGTATTCCTCCGGACCGAGGACCTCCACCTGCCGGCACGACATGCACCACTGCAGGATAATCGGCTCGTCATCCCGGGACACTGTGCGTATCGTCACCCAGAACTCGACGCCGTGGGGACAGCCCGTCCGGGTCCGCTGGAATTCGGGCAGGATGTGATGGATCTTGTCGCCCGCCGGCGTCAGGCCGACCAGGGTTTCATCATAGGGGCGGATGGGCATGCTCGACGATCCGGATCCGGTGCAAAACGACGGTGAATTTGATGTACGTGAACGCTGTGTTATTTATGGATCCGGACCGCGGTCCTGTCAAGGGATATCCCGCTGCGGAACTGTGGCGTAAGGTCAACCGGATTCACCTTGACCGTACGCGTCGTACATGGTTATTCTTACCGGCGGAACATGGCCCTAAACACCCTTTCGCCCAGCACAGGAATTCGGGAGTGATCATGGTCCACCACTTCGAACCTATCCGTTATCACACCACCATGGGTTCCCACGAACCCGCCCTGCCCGTGAAGGACGGGGATACTGTCGTCACGTCGACGGTCGACGCCCGGGGGAAGGACCGTTCCGACACGCCCGTGACGTCTCCGGGGAATCCACAGACGGGGCCCTTTCACATCGAAGGCGCCGAACCGGGCGACACGCTCGCCGTGCACCTGGACCGGTTGACGCCCAACCGCCCCTTCGGCTGGACGCGTCCGCTCGTGGCGCCCAATGTGCTCGATCCCGATTACGTGCGGGAGACCGCGGGGGAGATCGAAAGCCGGGACGACCTCTGCCGCTGGGAAGTCGACTCGGAGCGGAGTACGGTCACGCTGGTCGACCCGGACGACACCCGGCTTGGACGGATGTCCCTGCCCCTGGCGCCCATGACGGGATGTTTCGGCGTGGCGCCGGACAGGGGGCAGGCGATCTCGACGGCCACCTCCGCCAGCCACGGGGGCAACATGGACTACCGGGGATTCGTGGAAGGCGTCACCGCGTACTTCCCCGTGTTCGCGCCCGGCGCCCTGTTCCACATCGGCGATGGCCATGCAGTGCAGGGCGACGGAGAGATCGTAGGCACGGGCGTCGAGATCTCCTTCGACGTGCAGTTCACCTTCAGGGTGCTCAAAAGAAAGCCAAGCGCCTGGCCCCGCGGCGAGAACGCGGAGTTCCTTTTCACGGCGGGCAACGCCCGGCCCCTCGACCAGTGCGTCCAGCACGCAACCACCGAAATGCTGCGCTGGCTGCAGGCCGACTACGGTCTCGATCCCAGGGCGGCTCACACGCTGCTCGGCCAGTGCGTCGAGTACGACATGGGAAACGTGTTCGATCCCGCCTATACCATGGTGTGCAAGATCAGGAAAGACCTGCTGCGCGGCCTGGATATCGACACCCGGTCGGTACATGACGACCTGGCGAGCGCCTGAACGGCAGCGGAAGACTGACCAGCCGCGGCTGGCCGGCACCGGCAGGAAGGCAGCCCCGGGACGCACCGGCTAATCGCATAGAACGGAGCGTAATATGAACAGACTCGAGGGACAGGTGGCCTGGATCACCGGCGCGGGTTCCGGCATCGGACGCGGGATCGCGCTGGCCCTGGCCCGGGAAGGTGCGGACGTGATCCTTTCCAGCCGGCGGCGCGAGCCCCTTGCAACCGTCGCCGGAGAGGTGGAAGCCGCGGGGCGGCGCGCGGCCATCGCCCCCATGGACGTGACCGACCGGGATCAGATCGATTCCGCGATTGCCCCGGCCGTCGATCAACTGGGTCCCGTGTCGATTCTGGTGAACAACGCGGGCGTCAATACGCCCCTGCGCACGGCGACCGAGATGTCGGTGGAGGACTGGGACCGCGTGGTGGACATCAATCTCACGGGCGCGTTCAACTGTTTCCGTGCGGTCTACGAACCCATGAAGGCGCGGGGTGAAGGCACTGTCATCAATGTCGCGTCCATGGCCGGACGCCAGGTGTCTCTCCTCGGCGGGGCCGCCTACTGCGCGTCCAAGCACGGCATGGTGTCGCTGACCCATTCGATCAACCTGGAAGCCGCCGAATTCGGGCTTCGCGCCAGCGCCATCCTGCCCGGTGAGGTGAAAACACCTATCCTCAAGAACCGGCCCCAGCCCGTGTCGGAGAAGCGCCTGTCCCTGATGCTCACCCCCGAAGACATCGCGGACACTGTCGTTTTCGTGCTGTGCCGGCCCGCCCGCGTGGTCATACCCGAAATGTGGGTCATGCCTGCCTACCAGGTATCGGCCCAACCGCTTCCCTGACGCCTCCGTGCGGCGCAACGCAGCGCCTCTTCAAGGCGCAGCAGCCGGTGCCCAGGGTGCGGCGGCAGTCCACGCCGGGCCGCTGCGACGGGTGCTCCAGGCCGCCCGTTTGCCCGGTTTAACGTTTGACAGCAACCGGGTCCTGGCGTAATTTCGAGTGGACGCCGAACCGGAAGATCGGAATCGGCCGCCAGGCTTGAAGCCCCGTCAACCTGACCCTGCCTCCCGACCCGCATGCCATGAACAGTCCGACAGAATCGGTCATCCTGCTGGTAGAAGGTTCCTCCCGCGGCCGGGACGAGAAACACTACGGCCTCACCCAGCGGGATCACCGCGTGATCGCCGTGGAGAACAGCGACCAGGCGCTCAACGTCCTCGCGGCAGAATCTCCAAGCATCATCATCTCGGACCTGGATGCCCCCGGTATAGACGGACTGCGCCTGATGGGCGTCGCCCTGGGCAGGAATCCCGAAGTGGGCGTCATCCTGATGACGGATCCCGGCTCCATGGGCCTGGCTGTGGCCGCCATGAAGGAGGGGGCGTACGACGTACTCGAAAAACCCGTGTACGTGGAGAAGCTCGCGGCGGAAATCGAGAAGATCCTGGACCGCCAGCGCATCGTGCAGGAAAACCAGGAGCTGATGCACCAGCTCGACACCCGGTACGGATTCGAGAACATCGTGGGGCGGTCCGCGTCCATGCAGCGCATCCGGGAGCAGATCCTCCAGATCGCCGATACCCAGTCCACGGTACTCATCTTCGGCGAGAGCGGTACGGGCAAGGAGCTGGTGGCCCACGCCCTCCACCGCGCGAGTACCCGGAGGAACAGGTCCTTCGTGCCCGTCTTCTGCAACGCCCTGTCGGAAGGGGTGATCGAGAGCGAACTCTTCGGCCACGAGAAAGGCGCCTTCACGAACGCGGTCAAGACCTACAAGGGCCGGTTCGAACTGGCCGACGGGGGCACGCTCTTCCTCGACGAGGTGGGCGAACTCTCGCCTTCCACCCAGGTGAAGTTGCTGCGCGTCCTCCAGGAACGCAAGTTCCAGCGGGTGGGCAGCGGGAACTGGCTGCAGACGGACACCCGGGTCATCGCGGCGACGAACCGCGACCTCGAAGCCGAGATCGAAAACGGACGCTTCCGGGAGGATCTTTATTACCGGCTGCGCGTGGTGACCCTTTCCCTGCCACCCCTGCGGGAACGGAAAGAGGATCTCCCGCTGCTGATCGACCACTGCATCCGCCGGTTCGGCGACCGGGAGAAGAAGCCGATCGAGCGCATCGACCCGCCGGCCCTGGAACTGCTTTCCACCTATCACTGGCCCGGGAACGTGCGCCAGCTGGAGAACTGCATCGAGGGCATGATCGTCATGGGAACGGGGAAGACCCTGACCGTGGCGGACGTCCCGGAATTCATAAGGCATACCCGGCCGGCATCAACGGCGGTCCCGCTGAACAATGGTCCGGACCGTCTGGACCGGCCGGACCGGCCGGACGACCTGTCGCCGGACTTCATCCGTTACCTGGCCGGCAAAATCGCCGAACAGCGCCACGTGCCCGTCCGGTCCATCACCGATCGGGCCCTGGCCGTACTGGCCGAAGTCGGCGGGTCGATGGACGGCGCGTCGCTGCGACGCTGCCTGGAAACCATGGTATTGCTCGCCGACGGAGACGGTCTGGACGTGGAGGACATCCCCGCGGAATTCCTGCCCGAACGGTCCGGCCATGCCGAGGCGGACGGCGAGGACGAAGACGGGGTGGACATACGGGTGGGCATGTCGATGAAGGAAGGCGAACGGAGACTGATCGCCGCGACCCTTGCCGCCTGTGGGCGGAACAAGGCGCGGACCGCTCGGGTCCTGCGGATCGGCCAGCGCACCCTGTTTCGGAAGATAAAAGCCTATCACCTGGAGTAGCGTCAGCCAAGGAGTTCCGGTTTGGAAGGTCGGTCGATACTGATCGTCGACGGCGAAACGGACAGCCGGCGTCACGCGGCGGGCATCCTGCGGAATGCGGGTTACGACGTGCTGGAGACCGCCGCCGCGGCGGAAGCGTTGCGCGCGGCGAGGACGGACCCGCCGGATGTCGTCGTCGTCGATCTCGCCCTGAGCGACGCCGATCCGGAGCAACTGATACGCACCCTGTCGGCGAAGCACCCCGACACCGACATCATGGTCACCACCCGGCAGCACGAACCACCCCGGCAGTACCGCCAATTAGACGTCAGCGACTTCATCGAGAAGCCCGTCGACGCCGAGGAACTGCTTACGAAAATGCGCATGCTGGACCTCCGGCGGGAGTTCCAACAGCGGTTCCAGCTCCTGGGAAGGGACGAGCGCTTCATCGCGGCCATGGAATCGGTGCTCCAGGTGGCGCCCACGGGTATCCAGGTCCTGCTCACGGGAGAAAGCGGTACCGGCAAGGAGGGATTCGCCCGGGCGATCCACCATTTCAGCGACCGGCGCGACGGTCCTTTCATTCCCATCAACTGCGGCGCCATTGCCGAAGGGGTATTGGAAAGCGAACTGTTCGGTCACGAAAAAGGCGCCTTCACGGACGCCAAGGGACAGCGGAAAGGGTACTTCGAACAGGCGAACGGCGGCACGCTGCTCCTCGATGAAATCGGCGACATGCCCCGTTCGACCCAGGTAAAACTGCTGCGCGTCCTGGAGCAGCAGGAGTTCATCCGCGTCGGCGGCTCGACGCCGGTGAAGACCGACGTCCGCCTCATCGCGTCCACCAACCGGGACCTCTCCGGGGACATCCACGACGGTACGTTCCGCCAGGACCTGTACTACCGGCTCAACGCCGTGCATATCCACCTGCCCGCCCTGCGCGAGCGCCGCGACGACATCCCCAGGCTGATCAGCCACTTCATACGGCACGCCCCAGGGAAGCCCGGCGCGCCGCCTCCCGTCTTCACGGAGGAAGCCCTGGCGGCCCTCACCGACTACGAGTGGCCGGGCAACATACGGGAACTTCGTCACCTCGTCGAATCGCTGGTGGTGACTTCCGGCAAGGCCCGGATCGACGCGGAAGACCTGCCGGACAGCATCTATACGCCGCCCATGGCGAACCGGGCGCTGCCGGTCCCGCAGAATCGCGACCCGCAGGACATGGACCGCGAGATGTTCTACAAGATCCTCTGGCAGATCCTGACCGCCATCCACGAACTCCCGGCCAAGATCACCACGGCCCTCGGCCGGGACCCCGAACCGCTACGTGACCGTATTCAGCTGCCGCCCCCCGCAACCGCGGAGCAGGACCTCGAAACGCCCCCGTCGGAAGCGGCACAGTACTTCGAGCCGTCCCTCGAAGGAACCGGGCCGGGTGTCGATCGGCCGGCTGAGGTTGTACCGGCCGATGACGGACTGGATCGGTTGCGCTCCATGGAAGACTGGGAGCGGGAGGCCATACGCCGAGCCCTCGAGCGAAACGGAGGACACCGGGGCAGGGCCGCCCGGGAACTCGGCATCAGCGAACGGTCCATCTACCGCAAGATCCGGGACTACGGCCTGGACGAATACGCCTGATCCTCTCCGGTGATTCGCCCTGCGAAAATGCTTGACAATTCGCCCGTTAAACACCGTATTTGGCTGGGAGCGATTTACATACATCAACGTGAAAGGAGCATCGATAGTGGGACAGCCAACAGCGATTACGGACGATCAATTCGAAACCGAGGTCATTAACAGCAGCACGCCCGTACTGGTCGACTTCTGGGCGGAGTGGTGCGGACCCTGCAAGGCCGTCGCCCCCACGCTGGTGGAACTCGCGGGCGATTACGACGGACGCCTGAAGGTCGTCAAGGTCGACGTGGACGAGAACCGGGAAGCGGCCACCCGTTTCGGCATTCGGAGCATCCCTAGCCTCCTGATCTTCAAGGACGGCGCCGAGGTGGACCGGATCATCGGTGCGCTCCCCAAGCAGCAACTCGCCGAAAAGATCGACGGCCACCTGTAGACAAGCGGGACCAGGCGCGGTCGGGCGAGGCCGGGCGGACCACTCGCAGCCGGGCGAGGCCGGGCGGACCACTCGCAGCCGGGCGAGGCCGGGCGAGGCCATCTGCAGCCGGGCGAGGCCGAGCGGACCACTCGCAGCCGGGCGAGGCCGGGCGAGGCCATCTGCAACCGGACCGAACAAGCACGGCGCGATGCACGTGGGACGGACATTCGACGAAAGCCGGGAAGGCCGATCATCGCTCTCCCGGTTTTTTGTATGCGGTCCGGCTGGCCGGACAGACGGCTGGACGGCCGGACGGACGGTCGGACATCAGGTCAGCACCAGGAGAATCCGGAGACCGGGACATGCTGGGTGTCGTACGCAGACTGAGAGACGGACTCGCCAAGACGCGGGACGGGCTGGCGCGAAGGATCCACCAGGCCGTGGGCCGGTATGACCGGATCGACGAGGACCTGCTGGAGGAAATCGAAGGCATCCTGCTGCAGACCGACGTGGGCGTGGAAACGACCCTGCGGATCATCGACGGACTGCGGGATCGCGCGGTCGACCGCCGAACCCGGAATCCCGATGACCTCATGGGTCTGCTCCGCGAAGAGATGACGGACATTCTGGGCGATGTGCCGGACCCCGAATCGGACCAGCGGCCCCGGGTCATCATGATCGTCGGGGTCAACGGTTCGGGCAAGACCACGACCGCGGGCAAGATGGCGGCCCGTTTCGCCGGGGAAGGGAAGAAGGTCCTGATCGCCGCGGCCGATACCTTTCGGGCGGCGGCCATCGACCAGCTGGAAGTCTGGGCGCGCCGCGCGGAGGCGGACTTCATCCGGCACCAGCACGGGTCCGATCCTTCGGCCGTGGTCTACGACGCCATGGAGGCCGCTGCCGCCCGGGATGCGGACGTGGTCCTCATCGACACGGCGGGCCGGCTGCACACCAGGGACAACCTGATGGAGGAACTGAAGAAGATCAAGCGCACCGCGGGCAAGCAGATGGACGGCGCACCCCACGAGGTGCTGCTCGTGCTCGACGGGACCACGGGCCAGAACGCCCTTTCCCAGGCCCGCGTCTTCAGCGAAGCCCTGGGCGGCCTGACGGGCATCGCGCTGACGAAGCTGGACGGGACCGCCCGGGGCGGCATCGTGTTCGCCATCGGCGTGCAGCTGGGGATCCCCGTCAAACTCATCGGCGTGGGCGAAAGCATCGAGGACCTGCAGGACTTCGACCCACCGGCCTTCGTGGACGCCCTCTTCAACTGATAACACGAGCGTAATGCACAGGAGAATGAGATGCCCCGATTGGCGATAAACGGCGCGGCGCCGGTACGGACCGCACCCTTTCCGGCCTGGCCCATGAACCTGGACGCGAGCGCCCGGGCCGCTGGCGAGACCGTACGATCCGGCCGTTGGGGAAGCATCCAGGGCGAGAAGGTGCGCAGCCTCGAACAGCGCTTCGCGTCCTTCCAGCACGCCGCTTACGGCATTGCCGTATGCAACGGCACCACGGCCCTTTGCCTCGCGCTGCAGGCGGTCGGCATCGAACCCGGCGACGAAGTCATCGTGCCGGCCTATACGTTCATCGCATCGGCCAGTTCGGTCGTGATGTCGAACGCCGTGCCCGTGTTCGTCGACATCGATCCCCTTACCTACAACCTGGACCCCGATCGGGTCGAGGAAGCGGTCACATCACGGACCCGGGCCGTCGTGGCGGTGCATTTCGCGGGTCTGCCCGCGGACATGGACCGGCTCGGCGACATCGCCGGCCGCCACGGCCTCGCGGTGATCGAGGACGCGGCACAGGCCCACGGCGCGCGGTGGGGAGGCCGGGGCGTGGGCGCCATCGGATCGATCGGCGCCTTCAGCTTTCAGTCCTCCAAGAACCTAAACGCCGGCGAGGGGGGCATCATGCTCACCAACGACGACGGCCTGGCGGCGGCGGCGCGGTCCCTCGCCGACTGCGGTCACGCCGAACAGGGACCCCGTTACAACCACTTCCGCATGGCCGGCAATAACCGGATGACCGAGATACAGGGCGCCCTGCTCCTGGACCAGATGGATCACCTGGAGACCCAGGCCGACCTGCGCCACGCGAACGGCGAGTACCTGACCGAACGCCTCGGGGCGATTCCGGGCGTCGTCCCGGTGGCCAGGCCCGCGAAGGCCGACCGCCACGCGCGGCACATCTACATGTTCAGGTACAATGAAGCATCCTTCGGAGGCGTCCCGAAAACACGGTTCATCGAGGCGCTGCGCGCCGAGGGGATCCCCGCCAGTCCGGGCTACTCCATCCCCCTGTACAAACAACCGGTTTTTACGGAACGGAATTACGGCATATACCATAGCCCGGCGTTGTCTGCCGTAGACTATGACGCGCTGCATCTGCCGGTAACGGAACGGGCCTGCCGTTCGGAGGCGGTCTGGTTCTCGCAGAATGTGCTGCTGGGGGGCCGGGACGACATGGAGGACATCGTCCGGGCGGTCACGAAGATCGGGGAACATCGCGGCGAGCTGGGGGAAGGTTAGTCAGCGCGGACGCTAGCGCGCGGCACGTTCGTCAGCCCGCACCCGCCGTACCGGCCGCGTCCTTCACCGTGGAAACCAGGTGGGCCGGCTTTCCGCCGGACCGCCGGAATTCGATCAACTCGGCCATGATACTGACGGCGATCTCTTCGGGGGTATCGGCGCCGATTTCCTTGCCGATCGGCGCGTGCACCTGGTCGAGCAGGTGCCGGGGCACGCCTTTTTTCTCCAGGTTCTTCCACATCAGGGCGATCTTGCGCCGACTGCCGATCATGCCGACGTAGGCGGCGCCGGTCCAAACCGCCTGCTCGATGACGGGCTGGTCCCACTGGTGTCCGCGGGTCACCGCGACCAGGTAGGACGAGCCGTCGATGGGCAGCTTGCCCACGACCTCGTCGAAGGCGTCCACGACCACCTCGTCGGCTTCGGGGAACCGCTCGTGGTTCGCGAAGGCCGGCCGGTCGTCTACTACGATGATGCGGAACCCGACGGTATCGGCGATCCGGGCAATGGCCCTGGCGACATGGCCGCCGCCGAAAAGGAACAGCTGCGGCGCAGGCCAGATGGACTCCAGGAAGATCCGGGTCTCCACGCCTTCGTGCTCCAACGTGACCACCCGCAACAGGTTCTCAGTGATTTCCAGATCCGAATCCAGCCGGATCCGGTCGTCCAGGACGGGGTCTCCGAGCGTGCCGACGGTCTCGCCGGCATCCGTGATCAGCATCTTGCCGGCTTCCGTTCCGGCCCGGCCCGACACCAGCGTGGCCAGGAGTCCGATGCGCCGCGCGTCGTGAAGCCCGCGGATCGCCTCGAAGATCTCCTGCATGGGGCCCGTCCGGATCGGCTCCGTGAAGATCTCCACGTTGCCGCCGCAGTTCAATCCCTCATCGCCGGCGTGCTTCTCGGTCAGGATGAAGTGCTGCAACCTGGGAGCGGAGCGGTCCATGACTTCGCGGGCCTCGGCCCACACGTCGGCTTCCAGGCAGCCGCCGCCCACCGTGCCGGTGAACGAACCGTCGCCCTTGACGAGCATTTTCGCCTTCTTGCTCATCGGCAGCGATCCCTTGCTCGACACGATGGTGGAAAGCGCCGCCTTCTCACCTCGCGACAGGACGTTCACGACCTCGTCGAAAACTTCTTTCATGCGCACATCTCCACTAAAGTATCAGACCAGTTCCACGGGCAACTCCTCGAAACCCGTCTTATCGTCCACCCAACGGAACATCTTGATATCGCTTACGACGCCCCTCGTGACGGAAAGGACCAGGTAACCGGGTTCCGGGTCCAGCCAGCCGGTCAGAGCGTCCATCCGGTCCTTCTCCGAGAAATAGGCCGGCGCGTCCGGATGGGAATGATAGAATCCCTGGACCCGCGCACCCGGAGGGTCGAACTTCCCGAAGAACAGCCGCTCCATGTCCTCCCGGCTGAATGCGTACGCGGTGCGGGCATCCCGGGGATGTTCCGCCGGGTCTTTCGCGTGCAGCTCGTCCTGGATGTTCCTGCACCGGTGCACCTGCCAGGATGCCGGGTCTACCGAGTCGACCGAGTCGAAAGGTTCCGTCGGGTTGGCGGGGTCGGCGAGGTCGCCCGGATCGCCCGGATCGCCCGGATCGCCCGGATCGCCCGGATCGCCCGGATCGCCCATACCGGTCAGGAACCCGCAGCACTCCTTTGGATACTCCGCCACGGCATGGGCGGCCATGCCTTCGTAGACGGTCCGGGGAAGCCGCAGCATCAGGTCCGGACCGGACCGGGCAATGGCGCCGGCTGGTTCTCGATCTCGGCCTCGACGGCCGCCCGGACACCCTTGAACGCCGCAGTTTCGACGGTGTTCCCGGGCTCGAGGAAGATGGGTTTTCCTGCGTCTCCTCCCGCGCAGACGGCCGGCGAGAGGGGAATCTCACCCAGAAAGGGCAGGCCCAGTTCATCGGCCAACGCACCGCCGCCGCCCCGGCCGAAGATGTGGGTCCGTTCACCCGTCGCGGCGTTAAGAAAATAACTCATGTTTTCGACGATGCCCAGGACGGGGACCCGCAACCGCTGGAACATGGCAATCGCCTTGCGCACGTCAGACAGGGCGACCTGCTGGGGGGTCGTGACGATGACGGCCCCGGTGAGTTCGACCGACTGGGCTAGGGTCAGCGACGCGTCGCCGGTGCCGGGCGGCAGATCGACCACCAGGTAGTCCAGTTCCCCCCATGAAACGTTCCCGAGGAAACTCTTCACCATCTTGCCGACCAGGGGGCCCCGGTAGATCACCGCGTCAGACGGCCCCGCGACGAAACCGACGGAGACCAGCCGGATACCATGATTTACAACGGGTTGGATGCTGCCGGAAGGATCTTTCTCGAGGGACCCGGAAACGCCCATCATCTGGGGCACGTTCGGGCCGTAAATATCCGCGTCGAGCAGGCCCACCGCATGGCCGGCTTCCGCGAGGGCGAGGGACAGGTTGACGCTTACCGTCGACTTGCCCACGCCGCCCTTGCCGCTGGCCACGGCGATGACGTGTCGGATACCGGTCAGCGCGTCACGGGGGATATCGGTTTCCGCAGCCAAAGTGCTCGATCCGCGTTTACGGACTACCTGGGCTGTCCGAGCTGTCCGGGATGCGCGGGACCGATCCCGCGCCTTTCGGACCTATACGTAAAACGACTCGCCGCAGCCGCAGGTGCCCTTGGCATTGGGATTGCTGACCTTGAACCCGGCGCCCATCAGCCCTTCCACATAGTCCAGTTCCGCACCCATCAGGTAGATGGCGCTCTTGTTGTCGACGAAAACCTTGATGCCGTTCTGCTCGATAATCTGGTCGTTGTCGGTCGCGTTCTTGTCGAAAGCAAGCTTGTACTGAAAACCGGAACACCCACCACCGGAGATCATGACGCGCAGTCCGAGATCCGGATTTTCCTGGTCCTCGATCATGGTTTTGATCTTGTCGGCGGCAACGTCCGTCACGGTGACCATGATGTCCAACCCCCTTGCGAATGAATGGCGTAAGTAGCTTTGTTTGCGCTGACTTGTATCCGTCATGCACGACCGGAAACCTGTACCGTTAGTCGCTAAGGCTATATAAACCAGAACCTTCCTGGATGTCAACCTCTTTATCGAAGATCACCGGACTGCCTTCACCGCATTTCGACGTGCCGTAACGGTGCTTCGGCCAGCCTGAAACCGCATGACGCGACCCCGATTCACGCCGCCCCTGAAGCGGCAGCGCGCCGCCCCTAACGCAGCAGCAGCATCTTGCCACTCTGCTCGATTCCGCCCGCGGTCATGCGGTACAGGTACACGCCGCTGGGTACGGCGCGGCCGTCGCCGTCCATGCCGTTCCAGGGCAGGGCGTAACGGCCAGGTCCATACATCCGGTCCGCCAGGACCCGTACTCGCCTTCCTAGCAGATCGTAGATCGTCAAGTTGACCGTAGTAGATTCCGTCAGTTCAAAGCGAATATCCGTTCTACCGGCGAAGGGATTCGGCGCGTTCGGATAGAGGACCGCCGCCAGTTCACCGGACGCGCCGGACTCGTAGTCGATGCGAATCACGACCGGTTCCGCCGTCAACGCCAGCCCCGCGCGGCCCATGGGCTGCAACCGGTACTCGTAGGATGTTCCCGGTTGCGCGGCCGTATCCGTATAGTCGTAAGCGTTCGAGCCCGGGGGAGCTTCCCCGGACCGGGTTACCGGTACCGAGGCCAGCACTTCGAATGTTCCATCGGGATAGTCCCTGCGTTCGATCCGGTAGGACCGCAGGTTGATTTCCAACCCTGCAGTCCAGGAGAGGAACACACCACTCGGTCCGCTTTCGGCAGTGAATGACCGCACGGTTCCTCGCGACTCGGTCATCAGGGCATCGGCAGCCTGGACGATGCCGTACCCGTACAGGGTATCCGGGGCGGCGGTCTGGCTAGCCGTCTGGTGAAGAACCTTTTGCACTTTTTCAGGGGTCCAGTGGGGGTAGGCCTCCAGCAGTAGCGCGACGACCCCGGCCACCAGGGGCGTGGAAAAAGATGTGCCGTTGGTGCGGGCATAGGACTGGGCGGAAAACGGCTGCACTGTGTAGACGCCTTGGCCCATGGCCATCACGTCCGGCTTTATACGTCCGTCGTACGTAGGTCCAATAGACGAAGATGCCCACCGATTACCTGAGGCGTCGACAGCGCCAACGGATATCACCTTCTCCGCGTCAGCGGGAGCGCTCATCTTCTCGTAGGGCTGGCCGCCTAAGTTGCCCATGGCGCTCACAACTACGATGCCGCGGTCCGCCGCCATGGAAGCCGCCCGGGAAATCATGGCGGATTTGCCGTCCATGTCTTCAAAGGCATACCAGTCGATGTAGCCGAGTGAACTACTGATTACGTCCACGCCGAGGCTGTCGGCCCACTCCAGCGCG
The DNA here is from genome assembly GCA_026702745.1 of Gemmatimonadota bacterium. Classification (NCBI taxonomy): domain Bacteria; kingdom Pseudomonadati; phylum Gemmatimonadota; species Gemmatimonadota bacterium. The sequence continues at coordinate 111,869 of JAPPBT010000025.1, read as the reverse complement.
GCAATCCACCAGTCCTCCTCTATCTCGTCCTCGAAGGTAACGGCCTCCGTACTCGCGAGGAGGTAACGGGCGCCGAAGGCCGGTCCGACCAGTTTACCCGGCGCAAACCCACCAATTGCCGCGAGCACCTGGGTGCCATGCAAATCGTAAGGGGATCCCGCCATTCCCAAGTGATCCTCCACGAAATCGCGCTGTGCCTCCACCCGGGTTCGCAGGCTGTCGAAGGCCACGTGCTGCAGGCTGAATCCCGTGTCGAACAACGCCACCAACACGCCCTGGCCCGACAAGCCGATATCGTGCAACGCAGGTATCTGCAACTGGTTCAATTGGACGAAAGACGGTCCATAATCGAATCGATTGGCCAGGGTCCGACGATGACTCGGTGTTGTCTCCTGCGACACGGACGGGCGCGGTAAAACAGGTCGCGGACGTCGCAGGCGGTCGACCGCTTCTATCCTCAGGACGAAGGGCAGTTCTGCAAGGCTTTGAATCACCTTCGCATCGCCCGATACGCTTACCGCGTTGTGCCAGCGGGACATATGGTGGATCAGTCCGCCCGACTCCGCGATCCGGTTTACATAGGGTGTGTGGATCGGGATGTCTTCCCATCCAGCAGGACGATTCCCTCTGACCGCGAGTCTGCGCCGTGTGCGTGGGGTCAGTCGGTCTTCCGCCGCAGCCACGGCCAGGGCGTATCCTGTACCGTTGGCGTCCCCCTTATCCGCCAGGTAGATCCACACTTTCATGTGGTCATCCGGCAATCCAGTCGAAAGCGCTTCCTGTAGGCTTTCGGAAATTCTGAGCGCCAACGGAACAGCACCAGGCTCGAAGGTACGTTGGTCAACCGGATCCGCAACGATCGCCGGAGATGCGGCGAGTATGAACAGAATTACGGCACATTGCTTCATAGACATTGCTCTGGTTTGGTCCGGTCGAGGCCATGGGTGGACCTCGCTGGTTCAGGAGCTGGATTTGACCTGCCGGCGTGCACGGCGCCTGACAGTCCAATACAACATGGCCACCAGGACAACCAGAAATAAGGCGCCGCCCAGTACCAGAGACCAGTCCACACCCAGCGCACCCGCCATCCGACCGCCCAGGTAGAACCCCAGCACGCCGCCGATCCTGAACCTGAGGGTCTCGGGAAGCACCGGTATCAGGCTCCCCGTGGAAACCCCGGCTAATACGAGCACCAGGAGCCAGGCGGCTTGCACGCACAGTCTCACCGGGTGCTGCCCCCGGATCCGGTTCCATGCCAGCAATCCAATGAGGACGGGGACGACGTATCCCCCGTATCCCAGGGCGAGCATCACGCCGTGAGATACCAGGGCGCCGGGCAGACCGCCCAGGTTGGTGACTTCACCCGGACTCCGGCTCGAATTGGGGTAGTCGGTTTCGGCGTGGGTTACGAGACTGAGCAGCACGAAGAGCGCGACGGGGACCAGGAGGATCCCGATCACGTACATGCGGCGTTCGATGGCTCGGGTGAACGGAGGGAAGCTCATTTAAGCGCGCTCCCTTCGGCAGCTACAGGACCCCGCGGACATAGTTCACGGCGTTCCGGAAGATATGCAGGCCGTCCGGCTCCCTGCCTCCCTCCCGGGTCCACCGGGGATGATGGGTCGGGTGGGTATAACGCTCCGGATGAGGCATGAGCCCGAAGATCCGTCCCGTGGCGTCGCAGATCCCGGCAATGGCGTCCACCGAGCCGTTGGGACTCCAGGGATAGGCCGTCTCAGCCGTTGCCTCCAGGGCGGCCGCCCCGATCACCTCACTCGTGGCCGCCCCTACATCCACCCAGGGCGGGTTGACGTACTGCAATGCGATGTGGCCGCCCGGCCCCAGCCGAAGCCGCACATCCTCGGACGCCAGCATGACCTTGCCTTCCCCGTTCGCGACCGGTATGTAAATAGTCTCCGGCATGTCCCGGGTGAAGACGCAGGGACTGCCGGGGTTCCTGCGCAGGTAGACCCAGCGGCACTCGAACTTGCCGGAGTCGTTGTAGAACACCGTTGCTTCCTGCCGCCTGCCACCCGTTTCCGTCTGGGGAAGCAGCCCCATCTTGACCAGCACCTGGAATCCGTTGCAGATGCCGAGGATGAGTTTGCCTGCCCCGATGAACGATTCCACGTCCTCCATCAGCTTGCACTGCATCTCGTTGGCGAGCACTTTGCCTCCGGAGAGATCGTCGCCGTAGGAAAACCCGCCGGACAGGACCAGCACGTCGTACTCGGACAGGCGGCGGCGCCCCTGGATGAAGGCATTGATGTGGACGGGATCCACCCGCTCCGCGCCGGCGAGGCGGAAGGCGTGGGCCGTTTCCTCGTCGCAGTTGATCCCCGCGGCGCGCAGTATCAGGACCGAGACTTTGGACATGGATGCTCCAGGGTCATATAGGAACGGCATGGAGGACGGCCGCTGGACGCGACGCCACCGGTTGGGCCGACGTTCGCCGGGACGCTGCCGGACGGGTCGCCAGCCATCGAGCCCCCGTACGGCCTCCCTCGCGGCATCACCACCGCAGGGGCCGCTGCCATGCTTCCTTCAATATGGACAGTTCCGTAGAAACGATCTCATCGCCGCCCAGTCCGCGCACGAGGAAGCGGTCCTCCCCGGTCACGGTCCCCACGCGGCCGAATGGGCTTCCTTCCAATTGGGCTTCGAATTCGGCTTCCCGGCCACCGGGCACCTCCACCACGAAGCGGCTGTTCGACTCGGAAAAGAGGACGGTGTCGTCACGGTCCGATTCCGGGTCCCGGGGCAGGGCGCTTAAGTCCAGGGCCATGCCGTATCCACCCGCGAAGGCCATTTCCGCCGCGGCCACGGCAAGGCCGCCCTCGGAGCAGTCGTGGCAGGCGGCCACGAGGCCTTGCGAGATGGCCCCGTGCAACCGGTTCATGGTCCCGCTCCCGGCGGCGGCGTCCACGGTCGGCACGTTCCGGCCGATGTATCCGAGCATGCGGTAGTACCGGGAACCGCCCAGTTCGTCGCCCGTGCGTCCCACGACGTAAATGCTGTTTCCGGGCGACTTGACGTCCATGCTGACCGCTTTGCGGACATCGTCCATCACGCAGATGGCTGAAATGAGCAGCGTGGGCGGGATGGCGATGGTCCGTTCGCCGTCGGAGAACTCGTTATAAAAACTGTCCTTCCCCGAGATGAAAGGCGTGCCGTAGGCTACCGCGACGTCGTAACAGGCCTTGGCCGCGCGGACCAGCGCGGCGAGGCGGTCCGGTTTGTCCGGGTTGCCCCAGCAGAAGTTGTCCAGCAGCGCGGTCCGGTCGATACGGCCTCCGACGCAAGTGATCTGGCGCAGGGCCTCGTCGATGGCCGATGCCGCCATCCAGTACGGATCTACGTCGCCATAGGCGGGGTTGATGCCGTTTGCGACGATGACGCCCCGGTCCGACGAGAGCACGGGACGCACGATAGCGGCGTCGCCCGGACCGTCGTTGCGAGCGCCCTGCAGCGGTTTCAGCACGCTTCCGCCCTGTACCTCGTGATCGTACTGGCGGACGACCCACTCCTTGCTCGCCACGTTCCAGGACGACAGCAGCCGGACCAGGCTCTGCGCGGGACCGGGGCGGCCGGCCACGGGAGGCTCGGGATGGTCCGGAGGATCCCACCGGGCCGTCCGGACGATGCGCGGCACCCCTTTGTGCAGGAACTCCATATCCAGGTCCGCGACGGTGATCCGGCTTTCTCCCGCATCGGGCTTGTGGGTGACCCTGAGCCGCCGGTCGCCGGTGAATTCGCCGATCACCGAGGCCTCGACATCCTCGCTCGCGCAGAGGTCCCTTAAGGACTCGATGTGCTCGGGGGGAACGGCCAGAATCATGCGTTCCTGGGATTCCGAGAGAAAGATCTCCCACGGTTTCAGGCCGCCGTATTTCAAGGGCGCCTTCTCCAGGTGCACTTCCGCGCCCGTATCCTCTCCCATTTCGCCGATGGCCGATGAGAACCCGCCGGCGCCGCAGTCGGTGATGTTCCGGTAGAGCCCGCGGTCCCGCGCCTGCATCAGGACGTCGAGGATCTTCTTCTCCTCGATGGGATTCCCGATTTGAACGGCCTGCGTGGCGGTGGATTCCGAAGCGTCGGTCAGTTCGATGGACGAGAACGTGGCCCCGTGGATCCCGTCTCGGCCCGTCCGCCCGCCGATGGTGACGACGAGATCGCCCGGTTTGGCCGATTTCTCGCAACGGTCGACCGGTATGATGGCCGCCGTGCCGCAGTAGACCAGCGGGTTGCCCAGGTACCGCTCGTCGAACAGGATGGCCCCGTTGACGGTCGGTATGCCCATGCGGTTGCCGTAATCCCGGACGCCGGCCACGACGCCCTTGAAGACGCGTTTCGGGTGCAATACGCCTTCCGGCAGATCCTCATAGGGGAAGTCGGGCGGCGCGAAGCAGAAGACGTCCGTGTTGAAAATGGGCTTGCCGCCCAGGCCCGTCCCGAGCGGATCGCGGATGACCCCGCCGATGCCCGTGTTGGCGCCGCCGTAGGGATCCAGCGCCGAGGGATGGTTATGCGTTTCTACCTTGAAGACGAGATGATAGTCGTCGTCGAATTCGATGATCCCGGCGTTGTCGACGAACACGGATACACATCGGTCCTTCGGCCCCTGGGCCTGGCGGATGTCTTCGGTCGCCTTCCTGATGGTGCGGGCGAAGAGGTTGTCGATACGCTCCGTCTTCCGGCCCGATACGTAGTCGATGACCCCGTTGAAGACCTTGTGCTTGCAGTGCTCGGACCAGGTCTGGGCGAGCGTCTCCATTTCCACGTCCGTCGGGTCGCGGCCCAGCACGCTGAAATGTTGCCGGATCGACCGCATTTCCTCCAGGTTGAGCGCCAGCATGCCGTCCCGGCTCAGCTGCGTCATTTCATCGTCGGTCGCCTTCAGCAGGGAGAAGGTCTCGACGGTGTCGTCGGACTCGAAGGTCATTGTCCCCCTTCGTAACACGCGTATCTTTCGATCACGTCGTTGGCCAGCAGCCGACGGCAAATGGTGTCGACCTGCGACCGGATGAGCGAACCCGCAAGGATGTAGCCTCGCCCGGTGTCCACCGATTCAATCCCCGCGACGCCCAGGTCGCGGCTGCCTTTCAGTGCCGTTTCGCCCACGGCGTCGGTCACTCCGGGCCTGAACCACACTTCCACGCCCCACTCTCCGGGGACGACAGGCAGGCCCGTTTCGGCGATTTCGAGATGTTCCTGGGTGACCGGATCGGCGAGCAGACCGGTGGTGATCCGGTCCAGTTCGGCGGTCGACAGGGCGCCGTGGAGCGCGTAGAGGCGGACGTGCCGAACGCCCTCGACGCCCCCGATGCCCAGGTCGAGGATATCGCCGCGGAGACCTTCGCCTACGGCGTCCACCACGTCTTTCCTGTTCACGACGGCAATACGCCGGGTCTTCGATTCCGCGGCCATCCGCTCCTGTTTCCTTCGCGGGAAGGATCTCCATTCGTGGGGTCGGCGTCCGGTTTTGAGCGTGCCCAATCTATCCACCGGCCCTTCACCTGTCAATCTTAAAGGGAAAACACTTGACTTGACGGGCGTTTCGGTATAATTTACTCACACTGGGACCGTTCGTCCGGGCCAGTCCTTGTCGATGGTCCGTATGGACCTTGCATGTTGGATCGCGGTCGCATTCGACGGCGGTCCATCCCGGTTCCCACTGGCTTAAGCAACGACGCAATTATCGATTTCGAACGCGCACCCGCTGTATTGTCCTTTCCGTCTGTCTGACGATGGCGTCTATGCCGTTCGCATATTCTGGACAGCTTTTACAGGACCCCGTATGGCACGCATCGTTCAGCACACCGTTCACACCACATTCGATCACGGGATAACGGGAAACGGGCCCGCATAGGCCGGAGCGGACGGGACAGAAGCGCATTGCGCATGTCGCGAGGGGGAGGTGAGGCAAGATCGGCACATCATACCAGGAATCCTATGGAAACGGGGCCAGGTACGAGCAGGCGCTGTACCGCTATCTGGCCGAAATGTCGAAGTATCCCTTGATCACGGCCGAGGAGGAAGTGCGGCTGGCCCGTCTGATCAAGCAGGGCGACCAGAATGCGCTGGACAAGCTGGTGAAGGCCAATCTCAGGTTCGTCGTCAGCGTGGCCCGTCAGTACCAGAACTACGGCCTGCCCCTGCTGGACATGATCAACGAGGGCAACATGGGCCTCATGCGGGCCGCCAAGAAATTCGACGAAACCAGGGGTTACAAGTTCATCTCCTATGCCGTCTGGTGGATACGCCAGGCCATCATACAGTCCATCGCCAACCAGTCGAGGACCGTTCGCGTACCCGTCAACCGCTCCGAAGAACTACGCCGCATCAAACAGACCTCGAAGCATTTGCAGCACGAACTCGGCCGCAAGCCCGATATCGATGAAATCGCCGAGGAAATGGATATTTCGGTCGAAGAGATCAACGAGGCTCTCAGTTCGTTCAGCCACTGCATTTCCCTGGACGTACCCTTCAATCACGACGACGACCGCAGCCTGCTCGACCTGCTGCCCGATGAAATGCAGACGGCGCCGGACGAGAGCACCATGCTGCAGTTTCTGAAGTCGGACGTCGGCAAGGTGCTGGACACCCTTCCGCCCCGCGAGGCGGAAGTGATCCGACTGTACTTCGGCGTGGGTTCGGAAAGGGCCCACACGCTCGAGGAGATCGGCATTCGTTTCGGCCTGACGCGGGAACGGATCCGCCAGATCAAGGAACGGGCGCTGCAGCGTTTGCGTCACGCGACCCGCAGCGGCAAGCTCAGCCCCTACCTCAGAGACGACGACTGACAGGGGCATGTCCTGCCGTTCGAAAACCGCACGCAACCCCGGCGCGCACGCCTGCCCGCCGGGGTTTTTTCATGGGCGGCAGAAGGCCCGATCCGACCGTTCCGATTCGAAGAAAAGGGTTGTCCCCATCCGGCCGCTCCCTTAAGTTTCATGGTTGGAGAATACGGCCGTCGAGCCTGGGCTAGACCGGACCAGCTTCCGGCCAGCGCGCGCCCGCGGGGCGCCGAACCAAGGACCAGAGACCATGATCACCCCGATCAAAAACCTGATCGCCAGCGCTTTCGGGACCAAGCACGACCGGGACGTCAAGCGGATGGAACCGCTCGTCGAGGCCGTCAATGAATGGGCCGACGAATACCAGACGCTTGACGAAGCCCAGTTCCCCGAGAAAACGCGGGAGTTCCGGGCCCGTTGGGAAGACGGTGAGGACCTGGACGACATCCTTCCGGAAGCCTATGGCCTGGTCAAGGAAGCCTGCAGGCGCATGATCGGCAGGTCGTGGTTTGTCCCCGGCCAGGGCGACATGGTGTGGGACATGACGCCCTACGACGTGCAGATCATCGGCGGGATCGTGCTCCACGAAGGCAAGATCGCCGAGATGGCAACCGGTGAGGGCAAGACGCTCGTAGCCCTTTTCCCCATGTATCTCAACGGACTGACCGGCCGCGGCGCCCACCTGGTGACGCACAACGAGTTCCTCGCCAAGCGCGACCGGGCCTGGATGGGACCGGTCTTCGAGTTTCTCGGGCTCACGGTCGAGTGCTTGCAGAACAACGATCCCGACGTGGAGCGGAAGAAAGCCGGCTACCAGGCGGACGTGACCTACGGGACCACCAACGAATTCGGATTCGACTACCTCCGGGACAACATGAAGTGGCGCCTGGAGGACCGCGTGCAACAGGGCCACCCTTACGCGATCGTAGACGAGGTGGATTCCATCCTGATCGACGAAGCCCGCACGCCTCTCATCATCGCGGGACAGGTGAGCGAGTCGAACAGCGGTAAATACGCCGAGTCCCTGCCAGACGTGCAGAAGCTCGTGCGCGCCCAGACCCGCTTCGCGGCGAAGATCATCGCGGATGCGGAAGCGATGCTGGACAACGAGGAGGACGACTACGAAGCCGGGATCAAGCTGCTGCAGGCACAGCGGGGCATGCCGAAGAACAAGAAACTCCTGAAACTGCAGCAGGAACCCGGCATAAAGAAGCTGATCCAGCAGGTGGAGGGGGACTACATCCGGGAAAAGAAGATGCCCGTGCTGGACGACGAGCTCTACTTTACAGTCGACGAGAAGACCCGCCATACCGAAATCAACGAGAAGGGCCGGGAACTTCTTTCACCGGGCGAGCAGGAACTCTTCATCATTCCCGATCTCGGCGAAGGCATCGTGGAAATCGACTCCGACGCGGGTCTTACCGATGAGCAAAAGAACGAACGGAAGGCCGAGCTGGAGAAACTGTACTCCGAACGCAGCGAACGCATCCACAACATGCACCAGCTGCTCCAGGCCTACGCGATCTACGAAAAGGACATCGATTACGTTATCGAGAACGGGAAGGTCGTTCTGGTCGACACCTTCACGGGCCGGCTGATGTACGGCAGGCGGCTGGCCGAGGGCCTGCACCAGGCCATCGAAGCCAAGGAAGGCGTGAAGATCGAGCAGGAAACGCGCACGGTCGCGTCCATCACCATACAGAATTACTTCCGCATGTACGAGAAGCTGGCGGGCATGACCGGCACGGCCGTGACGGAAGCGAGCGAGTTCTTCGCGATATACAAGATGGACGTGGTGGAGATTCCGACCAATCAACCGATCCGGCGCACCGACCACGACGACGTGGTCTTCCGCACCCGTCGCGAGAAGTATAACGCGGTCATCGATGAGATCGAGGAATTGAACGGGAAGCGCCAGCCCATCCTGATCGGGACCACCTCCGTCGACGCCTCGGAAACGCTGAGCCGCATGCTGAAGCGCCGGGGCATCAAGCACAACGTGCTGAACGCCAAGTTCCACCAGCAGGAGTCCGAGATTATCGCGAAAGCCGGCCAGCCCGGCTCGGTGACCATCGCTACGAACATGGCGGGCCGGGGCACCGACATCAAGCTCGGTACGGGCGTAGTCGATCTCGGCGGCCTCCACATCATCGGGACCGAACGCCACGAAGCCCGGCGCATCGATCGCCAGCTCCGGGGTCGCTCCGGACGCCAGGGAGATCCGGGTTCGTCGCGATTCTACCTCTCGCTCGAGGACGACCTGATGCGGCTCTTCGGCTCCGAGCGCATCGCCTCCGTCATGGACCGCCTGAAAATTCCGGACGGAGAAGTGATCGAGCACTCCATGGTGACCCGGTCCATCGAACGCGCCCAGAAGCGGGTGGAGGCCCAGCATTTCGACATGCGGAAGCACGTGCTCGAATACGACAACGTCATGAACCAGCAGCGCGAAGCCGTGTACGACCGCCGCCTGCACGCCCTGGAGCGCAAGAACCTCAGGGAAGATGTCAACGAGATGATCCGAGGTGTGGCGGAACGGAAGGTGGCGGAATATACCGATCCCAAGACCTATCCCGAGGACTGGGACCTGGACGGTCTGAGCGGCGACCTGGCCCGGAACTTCCACGTGGCCGTGGCCGTGGCCGAAGAGGAAATGGCGGATCTGAACGTGGAATCACTGGTGGAACTGGCCAACGAGAAGATGCTCGAGTCCTACGAGCGGAAGGAAGCGGCCCTGGCGCCTTCGCCGGAACTGATGCGCGACCTGGAGCGCTTTGCCACCCTGCACGTCATCGACAACGCCTGGCAGGAGCACCTGTACGAGATCGACCGGATGCGGGAGGGCATCGGCCTGCGTGCCTACGGCCAGCTGGATCCGCTGATCCAGTACAAGAAGGAAGCCTACGCCATGTTCGAGGAGTTGTGGGACCGGCTGGACGAGGAGATCGTCAAGACCGTCTTCAACGCCGAACTGGCCGAAACGCGCATGCCCCGCCAGGAAACTCCGACCAACATGCGGGCGATTCACCAGGAAGCCCCGGCCATGGCCGGCATGGCCGGCGCGGCCACCGAAGAATCCGACGCGGATGCCGACGTCCAGCAACTCGGGCGGTCAGGACGGTCCAGGCGGTCCGGACGTCGCGGCGGCCATTCCGACAGGGACCCGTCCCGTCCGGTCAAGGTCGAGCAGAAAATCGGCCGCAACGCGCCCTGTCCCTGCGGCAGCGGGAAGAAGTACAAGAAGTGCTGCGGAGCCGGCGTCGCCTGACGAATCCGAGGCGCGTGTCAGCCACCCTGAACACCTGAATTCATTCCCACCAGAAATCCGTATTATTCTTCTTCGGCGCCGATCTGGCCCAGGTCCAGATCCAGCTCGTCACGACGCTGGTTCTTGGTGATCCTGCCGTCCTGCACCCACAGGATGCGGTCTGAAACGTCCAGCATCTTCAGATCGTGGGTCGCCGAAATGATCGTCACCTGCTTTTCCTGGTTCAGTTCCCGCAACAGCTCGATGATCTCCCGTCCCGTTTTCCGGTCCAGGTTACCCGTGGGCTCGTCCGCGAGGACGATGGCCGGATCGTTGGCCAGTGCGCGGGCTACGGCGACGCGCTGCTGCTGCCCGCCGGACAGTTCCAGCGGCTTGTGCTGGACCCGTTCACCGAGCCCCACCAGTGTAAGCAGGTCGACGCCCTTGTCGATGGCCTCGTCCGTCGCCAGTCCTGCGAAAATCATCGGCAGGGTAACGTTCTCCAGGGCGGTCATGACCGGGATCAGGTTGAAGGTCTGAAAGATGTAGCCGATCTTGCGGCACCGAAGCCAGGCGAGTTCGTAGGCGTCCAGCTGGGCGACGTCGACCTCGTCGATGTAGACCTTACCCTCCGTGGGCTTGTCCAGCGCGCCGATCATGTTGAACAGGGTAGACTTGCCCGAGCCCGACGGGCCCATGATGGAGATGTACTCCCCGCGCTGGACCTCCATGTCGATGCCCTTGAGCGCCTCCAGGGAGAGCTTGCCCATCTGGTACACCCGCTTGACCCCGCGCGTGCGCACAATGTTCTGGGTTTCGGTATCCGGCGCGTCCATTACCGCGGTCTGTTCTTCAGTCATTTCCCGCCCCTTTCAGGTCGACTTTCCAGATTGATTCCATCTCCAGGAAAGTGTTCCGGTGGTACTCCTCGTACGCCGGTAGTCCCTCGTCAGACTTCCGTGCGCATGGCGTCGGCCGGCGGCATCTGGGATGCCCTGTACGCGGGGTACAGCGCCCCGATGATGGCAAGACCCAGCCCGGCCCCCAGCGAATACAGGCCGCTCTGGACCACATCCAGTACCGGGAATAGCACCAGGGGATCCCATCCATAGGAGGTCATCATCGAGACCAGCATGAACAGGCAGCCCATGATGACCCCGCCTACCGATCCGACCAATCCCTGGAAGGTGGACTCCAGCACGAAAAGTTGAATGATGAACTTGTCCAGTGCCCCCAGGCACTTCATGGTTCCGATTTCACGGTACCTTTCGGTTACCGACATCAACATGGCGTTGGTGATGCCGACGACGCACACGAGCAGAGAGAGGGAAACTAGCCATACCTGCTGAGTCGCCGAATCGCCGTCCGCGCCCTTTTGTTCCAGCAACGCCCGGACCTGAGGGGAACCACCTTCCACGAGCGCTTCGTTGATGGAGGCGCTGGTCAGGATGGACATGAGAAAGGCGATGCCGAAGAAGATGCCTCCGATCGTGATCAGCGACCGCCAGAACCGGATCCTCAGGCTGCGGAAACTGATCTCGATCGCCTTGGACAGGGGCAGCGAAATCTGTTTCTCCGTCGTGCCGGCCGTCGCGGCCGATTCCGTCGTCATGCGTTCCTTTCTCCTTTTCTGTTTGCCACGGCCAGTCCGATCAACCCCTTCTCCGTGAGTTGTTTCAGGTAGGTCAGCGTGGAGACCTCCGCTTCCTTGCGTTCCAGCTTGTATTCGGTCCGGATCGTCGATATGACATGGTCCACCGTATTCTGCCCGTCACACAATCCCCAGAGGAACGAACCGATCCGGTCCAGCACCACCGTCCGCCGGCTCGGCACGTAAAACATCCGGGACATGGTGTTGATCCACCAGGTCTTGCGCCTCGGGATGCCCAGCACGATCTCCCCGTCGGAGTTCTCCTCGCAGGTCAGCTTCTCGTTGCGAACCGGCTTTGCGCGCAATAACTCCCTTCGGGGCAGCGGGGGCGGCTTCTTTCGAAACAACGGCATGGTGACGACCCTCGTGAAAGTTCCCGGTCATGGACGCGGTCTCACCCTTCCCGCGAGATCAGTGGCAGACCACCGTACCGGCTATTTCGTCCAGGAACTCGGGCCGGTGTGATTCGTCCAGGTGGCGCAGCACGTATATCCTATTGCCATCGATACAATGCCAGCCGCGACAACTCAATGGTTTTTTGCGCGGTCGCCGCCACGGCAGCCACGCCATGTGGTTGTGAACCGACTCGGGATCAACGCCCTGGCCCGTCCCGCCGATGGACGGGTGGCCGCCCGTGAGACCGGCGTCGTCGATCCAGACGTCGATTTCGCTGCCATAGGTGTCCTGGAACCAGTCCGGGAACGTCCGGCCCTCCATGTGCATTTCGGCAAGGCTCATCCTTAACAGTTCCAATCTGGCGTTGCCGCGCTGGAAAGTCAACTCGATACGGCCCGTCATGAAGGAGTGGTGCTTCAGGACGCAGTCGGCCGGCAGCTCGATACGCAGTCCGTATACGGCCCAGGTGGCGGTGTCGCCGCGCGCGTGGTCGTCCAGAGTATTCAGCAGTCTCGAGGCCCGGGTCATCATGGACTCTCCCCCGCGTCCGAGGACCTGGGCGAAGACCGTGCGACCGCAGATTTCGCACATCCACAGGCAGCCGTAGGCCTGCAGGGGCTCGGGTCCTTCCGTCCGCCAGTGAAACCCCTCCACGGTGCGGTCCGCCAGTACGGTCTCGTCCTTGATGAGCGCCAGGTCGCGCCGGACCTTGACGGGCGGCGCCTTCTTTCCGCCCCTCCCGCCCTTCCCGGTGAGGTTCCTGAGGTATCTCGCGACCACCTGATCGGCCGATTCCTGGCCGCGCGTGCGCTCCCATCTCAGCTCGAAACGGGGCATCTCCGCATCGTCGAGCCGAAGATAGCCCGTCGAAAAATCGCCCGATACCGCGCCGATGCTCCAGTCTTCCGGCCGCTCGAACGACAGGTGATGCCAACCGGTGACCACCCATTTCGATGCCCCTCGATTCATGTGACCGATCTTTCCCGCCGCGTGAATTCCAGTATGTAGTGCAGACCCGATCCGACCACGCAGCAGAGGGCCGCCCAGAGAGCCCACGTTCCGTACGGCTGCCACTCCACCACGTAGAGGACCAGTGCGACGCCCATGGCCAGGGTGGTCAGCTTGCCGACCCGGTCGGCCGGCAGGACCACGTTCCCGGGCTTGAGATACAGATACGCGCCCGCAGTCAGAATGGACAGGTCGCGGGCGATGATCAGCGCGGCCGCCCACAGAGGGAATTCCCGGAACAGGACCAGGAAGACCGACAGGCTGCCGACCAGGATCTTGTCGGCCAGCGGGTCGAGTACGAGCCCCCATCTGGATGACCAGCGGAAGCGGCGCGCCAGGTAACCGTCGGCCGCGTCCGTCAGAAAAGCCCACCCGACGAGTAAATACAGGGCAACGAGTACATCCCCGGCGAAACTCCAGTAGATGAAAGGAACGGCGGCGATGCGTGAAAGGGACAGCACGTTGGGCGGCGTCCAGAACCGTCCCGTTCTACCGTTCCCTCCGGAATCCGGACTCATGCCGCCGCCCTTCGCGGACTCATGCCGCCGCCCTTCGCGGGATGGGGTAGTTCACGCGGCCGCCGTGCGCCGGAGCATCTCGCGGGCATGGGATAGGGCCATGGCGTCCACCGTTTCTCCGGCCAGCATGCGCGCGATCTCCCTGACCCGGCCGTCCTCGTCCAGGTGATCTACCAGCGTGATCGACCGGCCGCGGGCCGACTGCTTGTGCACAGTGAAATGCGTACGACCCCAGCAGGCCACCTGATGAAGATGGGTGATGCACAGCACCTGGTGGTCCCGGGAAAGCAACTTCAGGCGGTGGCCGACCGATTCGGCAATGCGGCCGCCGATCCCGATGTCCAACTCGTCGAATATCAGCGTCGGCATGCGGTCGGATTCGGCCAGGATCACTTTCAGCGCCAACATGACGCGGGAGATCTCGCCGCCGGAAGCGATGCTCGCCAGCGGTTTCAGGGTCTCTCCCGCATTGGGTGATATCAGGAACTCGATCCGGTCCATCCCGTGGCCGTCCACGCGGTAGCTGCGCCCGTCGATCCGCACAGGTCCATCATCGGACTCCTGCCACTCGATCCCCACCTGGAAACCGGTCTTCTCCATGCCCAGTTCGGCCAGTTCCGCCACCACCCGGCCTTCCAGCTTGTGGGCAACCTGTTTACGCCGGTCCGACAGGGCCTTCGCCCTTTCGGCCAGTTCCTGCCGTGCTGCTTCCACCTCCACGCGAAGGTGGTTCCGCCGCTCGTCGGCCGTGTCCATCCGCTCCAGTTCTCCGGCGATCCGGTTGCGGTGGCCCGCGACCTCCTCGATCGTGGCACCGTATTTCCGCTTGAGCCGTCCGATGAGATCCAGCCGGTCCAGCACCTCTTCCAGGCGCGCCGGGTCATATTCGACGCGGTCGCGGTAACGACGCAGGAAATCGGTGCAGTCGTCGAGCTGGTATCGCGCGGTGCGCACGCTTTCAAGGGCCTCGCCCAGAGAGGGGTCGATACGTTCCGCTTCCTCCAGCGCGCGGATGACACGGACCAGTCCGTCAACGAACGCGTCCTCTCCTTCGGAAAGCGCCTCGGAAGCCTCGGAAGCGACCCGGATCAACTGCTCCGCGTGCTCAAGGACGGCCCGTTCCCTTTCCAGTTCCTCGTCCTCCCCCGGCGAAAGGTCCGCCTGGTCGAGTTCGTCGAGCTGGAAGCGGTGGAGTTCCTCCCGTTCCCGGGTGGCGGCGAGTTCTTCCTCCAGTTGCCGCAGGGCCTCCGACCGTTCAGTGAACCGGCGGTAGGCTTCCGCGACGCGTTGCTTCGGCGTTCGCACGTCCTCGAAACCGTCAAGGAAGTCCCGGTGCGTCCGCGGGTTCAGCAGCGTCTGGTGATCGTGCTGTCCGTGCAGGTCAACCAGCAGGACGCCCAGTTTCCTGAGGACGGAAACGGTGACCAGGCTGCCGTTTATGGTGCACCGGTTGCGCCCGTCGCGGCTGACCTCCCGACGGACAATCAGCCCATCCTCCTCCGGGGCCACGCCGATCTCCGAAAGCAGGTCCCGCAGGTGCGGGTCGCGCTCCCCTTCGAACAGCCCCTCGACGATCGCGGTCCGTGCACCGCCCCGAATGGTATCCGACGCGGCCCGGCCGCCGAGAATGAGTCCCAGCGCGCCGATCAGGATGGACTTCCCGGAGCCGGTTTCACCCGTGAGCACGTTCAATCCGGGAGTGAACTCGATGTCCACCTCGTCCAGGAGCGCGTAGTTTCTGACTCTCAAGTTCGCGAGCATAGGCTACAACAAGAACGGCGGGACCAAACGATACCGGTCGAGCAAGGCCGGGAGCGGGCAGGTGCGTCCGGGACCATGCGGACCGGGTGGTTCAGCGTTCCCCCCATTTCAGCTTCGTGCGCAGGACATCGTAAAAGGAACGATCCGTGAACCGGATCAGGTGTATGGTGTGGTCCGCCCGGTAAAGCTCGACGGTACTGCCAGGCTGGATGACCACGTTCTCCTGGCCGTCCACGGTAAGCAGGAGATCGGGATGATCCGCACGGACTTCGATCCGGACGCGGTCCCGGGCGGCGAGTACCATGGCGCGGTTGGAAAGTGTATGCGGACAGATGGGCGACACGACCATCGCTTCCATGTCGGGCGCCAGAATCGGGCCTCCCGCCGCCAGTGAATAGGCCGTGGAACCGGTCGGAGTCGACACGATCAGCCCGTCGGCCATGACGTCGTTTACGTATTCGTCATTTACATAGATGCCCAGTTCGATGACCCGGCAGATCGCGCCCTTGTCGATCACGATGTCGTTCAGCGCCGAAAACGCGCCGGCTGCGTCCGACAGCGCCCCGTTGGCGATCCGTCCCTGCAGGACCAGCCGCTTGTCCAGCGTGTACCGCCCCTCGAAGACGCGTCCCAGGGCGTCGTCCAGATCGCCGGGCGTCGTCTGCATCATGAAACCGAGCTTTCCGGAATTGACGCCGAGAATGGGCGTGCCGGAAGCGCCCACCAGCCGCGCGGTCTTGAGCAGGGTGCCGTCCCCGCCGATGGCGATGACCCAGTCGACTCCCTCCACGGCGCGTTCGTCCGAATCCACGACCACGCACGACCTGCGGGCTTCCTCCTCGACGACCGTGGCCGCCAGGTCGGCCGCGAGCGTCGGCGTTCCGGACCGAGACGAGATCAGTCGAACAAGCTCCGGTATCAGGCCGGTGACGACGGGCCGGGCCGGATTGGCGATGATGCCCACGCGATGCATCAGAAGGTCCTTCCGATCAGGTACTCCGCCCAGTTGACCAGATATCCCTTATAAGAAGAGTCGGGAATCGCGTCGAGATTTCGAATGGCATCTGCCACGCGGCGTTCCATAAGCGTCCGGGCGTGGTCGAGACCGCCGTAGGACAGGATGAGGTCGCGTACTTCCGCGATCTGCTCGTCGGTAGCCCCCGGTTTTCCGACGACGTCCAGCAGAAACCGCCGCTCGGCGGCTGTAGCTTTTTGATAGGTGTGGACGAGCAGCAGCGTGCGCTTCCCTTCCCGGAGGTCGGAGCACACCGGTTTCCCCAGCGTGGCCTCGTCGGCCGTGAGGCCCAGGATGTCGTCCTGCAGCTGGAAGGCCACGCCGCATTGCCCGGTGAACGATGAAATCGCGCGCACCATGGGGTGGTTCCGGTCCGGCGTATTCAGGCCGATCATCGCGCCGGCCGCGCCCGCGAAGGCGTAGAGCGCGCCGGTTTTACGCCAGAACATGTCGATCACGGACGCTTCGTCCAGGCTGTCCATGGGTGCCTTGGCGTACTGAATGTCCAGCGCCTGTCCGCCGACGAGGGAAAGGAGGACTTCCGTCTCCAGGTAGCGGATGAGTTCGATCACCACCTCGCAGTTGTCCGCGTCCGCGTCGTACAGTTCGGTCAGGAGCCCGGTGGCCCACCCGTGCTGGACCTCTCCGGTCATGATCCCGATGGACAGGCCGTAATGGGCGGCTTCCCTTTCGTCGAAAGCCCCGCCGGCCAGCGCCCGCCTCCGGAACTCCTCGTGGACGGTGGGCGTGCCGCGGCGCAGCGCGTCCCGGTCCATGATGTCGTCATGCACGATGGTCCAGGTGTGGAACAGTTCCACCGCGACCGCCGCGGGCGTTGCGGCCTGCTCCCGGCCGCCCACGGCACCACAGGAGAAGTAGAGCACGCACGGACGGAGCACCTTGCCGGACGTCTTCAGGTAGCTGAACACCCCGTCGTGTATGTCTTCCGGTACGAACAGGACACTGCGGCGGTCCTGCGCCAGGTACTCGCGCACCCATTCCTTGCGCACGGCCAGCGCGTCGAGGAAGTCCTGCTTGCCCGGGGTATCGGTCATATACGACGCCATTCATTTGGTGCGGCCCTGTCGGAACGCTCGATGGGGGTCGCCGGAATCTAGAACTGCAGGTCGTTGCCCTGGCTGGGTGGCGATTCCGGTTCGAAGGGCTCGATGACGAACCGGCCGTTCTCCACGCGTACCAGCTTGCGCACGTGTTCGTCCGCCGCGTTCAGCTGCCGGGTGCAGATCCGGGAGAGTTCGATGCCCTCCTGGAAGAGGGCGAGTGATTCATCCAGCGGGAGATCGCCCTGTTCCATGCGTTCGACGATGTGCTCGAGGCGTTTAAGCGCCTCCTCGAAAGTCGGTTTTTCCTTCTCGTTCATCCTTGGTATCCCGTCGGTCAGGCCGGTTCGGAGGTATCCGATTCATCGAACAGGCCGAAATTGGCCGGCGCTTCCTCGCGCCGTTTCCCGTGGGCGGAGGCCCCGGAGGGTTCCGCCCCGTCATGCAGGTGCTCGACCCGGCAGAGCGCTTCGCCTTTGCGCAGGCGTACATTCACGCGGTCGTCGACGCTGAGTTCATCGGCGTCGCGGACGATGCGCCCGTCCGACGCGCGCTGGCATACGGCGTATCCGCGTTCCAGGACCGAGAGCGGGCTAAGGGCCTGGAGCCGTCCGGCCAGTCCGCCGACAAGCTGGACGCGTGTTTCGTGGTCGTGGAAGCACCGGTCGGCCAGGCGGCGGGTCAGTTCATCGGTGAACTGGGCGAACTGGCCGATCTGGTCCACGGGCCGCCTGAGTCCGTAACTGGTCAGCGCCGTGGCGACGCGCTGGCGGGACCGGTCCAGATACCCCGTCATGCTGCCGCAGAGCCGTCTCAGCACGGCCTCCGACCGCTCCTTCAACTCCCGCAGGTCGCGGACGACGATTTCGGCCGCGCCCGACGGCGTGGGCGCCCGGACATCGGCCGCGAAGTCGGTCAGCGTGTAGTCCGTTTCGTGTCCCACGGCGGAGACTACCGGGATTCGGGACTGGAAAACCGCCCGGACCACCGCCTCTTCGTTGAACGCCCACAGGTCCTCCACCGATCCGCCTCCCCGGCCGACGATCAGCACGTCCAACTCGCCGTAGTCGTTCATTTCTTCGATGGCGGCCGCGATCTCCGCAGCGGCGCCTTCACCCTGCACGGGCGTCGGCCGGAGAATGATCGAGACCCACGGCGCGCGACGGCGCAGGACCTGGATGATGTCCCGGATCGCAGCGCCGGACGCGGAGGTGACCACACCCACCCGTTCCGGGAAGGAAGGCAGCGCCTGCTTGTGTTCCTCGCGGAACAGGCCCTCACTCTCGAGCCGGGCCTTGAGCCGCTCGAAGGCCGCCTGGAGCGCGCCCGCGCCCACGGGCTTCAGTTGCTGGGCGACGAGCTGGTACTGTCCCTGCACGTCGTAGACGGAAAGGGCACCCCGGGCCAGCACTTCCATGCCGTCTTCGGGTTCGAAGGTCAGTTTGCGGTTCGCCGACCGCCACATGACGCACCGCAGCTGGCTGCGGTCGTCTTTCAGCGAGAAGTAGGCATGGCCGGACGAGTGCCGCTTGTAGTTGGAGATTTCACCGGATACCGATACGTAGGGAAACGATTCTTCGAGGAGCGTCTTGATCCCCGCGGTCAGTTCGGTAACGGTCAGAACGCCGTTGTCGCTCTCGTGCACCAAGCCTGGCCTTCCTCCCTTGCCTGTTCCGGCACCGCCGCTTTACCGGCCATGTCGCACTACCTGCAACGCCGCTTTATCGGCCATACCGCGCTGCCGTCAATACCGCTGAGCCAGCCACACCCCTACCTGGCGATTTCGACCGCCCGGGTCTGCCGGATGACCGTTACCTTGATCTGGCCCGAGTATTCCATCCGGACCTGGATCTTTCGGGCGATTTCCGTTGCGAGCTGGACCGCGCGGAGGTCGTCGACTTCCTCGTGATCGATCATGACCCGCACTTCTTTCCCCGCCTTCATGACGAAGGCCCTGGATACGCCGTCGAAGGAACTCACCAACCGTTCCATCTCCCGTAGGCGGCGGACGTACTTTTCCAGCGGTTCCCGGAGCGCGCCCGGCCTGGACATGGAGAGGCTGTCGGCGGTTCGGACCACTACGGCCATGGGGCTGACTTCTTCCATATTGTCGTGGATGGCGTCGATGCACTCCAGCACTTCGGGCGGTTCTCCATACTTCTCCGCGACCGATCTACCCAGCTCTCCGTGCGCGCCTTCCGGACCGCCTTCCACGGCCTTGCCGATGTCATGGAGCAGTCCGCAGCGCCGGGCCAGGGTCACGTCCAGGTCCAGTTCCTGCGCCATGATCCCCGCCAGTTCGGCCACTTCGCGGCAGTGATGCAGCGCGTTCTGTCCGCCGGTCATCCGGTACTTCAGTTGCCCGAGCAGCATAGCCAGCTCGGGACGGACGCCGGTAATGCCCAGGTCGAAGAGCACCTGCTCGCCCGTATCCTGAATCAGATCGCTGATTTCTTCCTGGGTTTTGGTGACGACCTGCTCGATGAATCCGGGATGGATTCTCCCGTCCTGGATCAGCTTCTCCATGGAGAGCTTCGCGATTTCGCGGCGCATGGGGTTGAAACCGGAGAGGACGACGGCATTGGGGGTGTCGTCGACGATAACGTCGATCCCCGTGGACATTTCGAACGCCTGGATGTTGCGTCCGTCGCGCCCGATGATGCGTCCCTTCATTTCATTATCGGGCAGGGATATGACCGACGTCGTCGTTTCCGTCACGTGATCCAGCGTGTACTTCTGCATCGCGTGCGTGATGATTTCCCGGGCTTCGACCTCCGCGTTCTGGCGGGCTTCTTCGATGATGCTGCGGGCTTGCTGGCCGGCTTCGGCGCGTATCCGGGCGTCGATGTTGCTGAGCAGCGACTTTCTCGCCTCCTCCGTCGTCATGCCGGCGGACTGCTCGAGTTGTTCGGTCTGCCGCTTGATCAGCTGATCTAGCCGCTCTTCGGACTCCACCAGTTTCTCGTCCCGTTCCTGCAGCGACTGGAGGTGCTTCTGAATGCCTTTTTCGCGCTTGGCCACGTAGTCGGCCTTGCGCTCCAGGTTCTGCTCCCTGATCGCGATCCGCTTTTCGACGCGCTGGAAGTCCTGGCGGGTCTGGTTGCTTTCTCGCTCGAATTTTGCCTTGGCCTGGTAGGATTCCTCCTCCGTTTCGATCCTTGCCGTATTCTTTATCGTTTCAGCTTCTTCCACCGCCTCTGTGAGGATGCTCTCTGCCAAGCGCTCCATACTGTCCGTCTTACGTTTTTCGACACGCTTTCGAATGAACCATCCGAAGAGAAACATGATCAGGGCGGTGCCGGCGTAGAGACTGATCGTCACAAGCATAGTGGCAGCCACCTTCTTCAATTATGACGGTTGTTCCGGACATGGTCCGTTCCTCAACAAGATTGGTCATGGTCTTCCTTCTCTTCATCCTGTTCAGGAACCGGGTGCTCCAGCAACTCGTCCATGCGCCGGATCAACTCTGCGATCCGATCGTGATGCACGGACTCCGATACGACCTGGTTCTGCTGTTTTTCACGTTCCTTGTGCAGTTCGTCGGCGATCCTGATCGCCGTGAGGACCGCCACGCTGGTGAGGGACTGCATGGTCACGCTGACGGGTACCTCGCGCATGCGCTCGTCGACATAGGCGGCGATCCGCTGGATGTATTCGGCTTCCTCTTCCGCCTGGATCGGATATTCGGTCCCGCAGATGTTGACGCGTACGGTGACTTTCTCGTCATCCATAATGGGTCCATCCCGGTGAGCAACCGGCCAGGAAACGCATGCCGGACGCCAGGCGAACTGCGGCGGACAAAACAGGGACTGAACTTACTCGATGACGTCCAGGCGCGACAGCATCGTGTCTATACGCGCCTTGATGTCGTCCTGCTTGACGCGCAGCGCCTCGTTTTCCTGTTCCAGTTCTTCCTTGGAGGTAACCGAATGCTCCTGCTGCTGCTGCAGTTCCTGGACCTGCGTCTCGAGGTTCTGGTTCCGGCCGCGCAGATCCGCGTTCTCGTCCTTCAGCCGCTGGATCAGGTCGATCATGGTTTCGATCCGGCCCAGCAGCAGCTCGATGGATTGTTCTTGCATGAATCCCTCCGCAAAGGTGTATTCCAGCGCGCCTCGGCGACGCTAGGAGCGAAGTTCCGCCCGGTACCGGCTCACCAGCCGGCGCAGCACCTTGTCCTGAAGCCGCGTGACTTCAGCGTCCGTCAGCGTCCGTTCACCGGACCTGAACCGCATGGCGTACGCCATGCTCTTGCTTTGGGCCGCGATCTGCGTTCCCCGGTACACGTCGAACAGTTCGATCGATTCCAGGAGGTCGCCGCTACACGCGCGGATTTCTTTCAGTATGTCCCGATGAGTAACCTCTTCGGGCACGACAATTGCCAGGTCTCTCTCGACCGCGGGGTACTTGGGCGGCGCACGATAGGTCCTTCGATCAGACGCCTGGCCGAAGAGGACACCGCAGTCGATCACCCCCATCCATACGGGTTCCCGGATCTCGTAATGGTCGAGGACCCGTTGCGCCACCGCGCCGAAACGGCCCGCCCGCACCCCGTCCGCGAGCAGTTCTCCGGTCCGGTCGGCTTCGAACAGAGGATCGACCTTATCATACGGGACGGTTTCGACCCTGTCAAGTCCTAACCGGGCGAGCAGCGCCTCCGCCAGACCCTTCAAATCGAAGAAATCGAAGGCCCCCGGAGGGCCGTCCCAATGCGGGCTGTGGCGCTGCCCCGTGACGGCGATACAGAGTTGTTCGGGTTCGTCGGGAAGGCCTTCTTCGTTCGCCCAGAAAACGCGCCCGGCCTCGAATATCCGGATGTCCCGCACCTTGCGGTTGGCGTTCCAGCGCAAGACGCCCAGAACCGAGGCCGCCAGGCTTGTGCGCATGGCGGAGAGTTCGGGGCTCAGGGGATTGTCGATCATGACGCTGGGACGGGACGGATCTATGAGCTGGTTCAGGTCCGGGTGAAGGAGACTGTGGGTAACCACCTCCGTGAAACCGAACCCGGTCATTGCGTCCCGCAGGCGTCGCTGGTCGTCCTGCCGGCCGCGACGGGCTTCCTCCCGTCCCCGGGCTTCGGCCGAATCGTCGCGGGGCGGCGTCGAAGCCACCGGTTCGATCTTGTCGTAGCCATATTGGCGGGCGACCTCCTCGATCAGGTCCACTTCGCGGGACACGTCCCGCCTGAACGACGGCACGCCGACCTCGATATCCGCGCCGTCGGGCCGGGCGTCGAACCGCAGCCGCCGCAGCAACGCGACGATTTCGTCCCGGTCCAGGCCGGTGCCCAGCAGCCCGTTCACGCGCCTCGTGCGCAACCGGATCACCGGGTCGGGTCCGGCCGGGGTCCGGACGTCGATCATGCCTTCCGCCACCACGCCGCCGGCCACCTCGGCGATCAGTCCCGCGGCCCTGCCCACAGCCTCGCCCTGCAGTTCCGGGTCCATGCCCCGCTCGAACCGGCGCGACGCGTCCGTCTGCAGCTGCAGCGCCTTCGAACCCCGCCGGACCCGCACCGCGTCGAAACAGGCGCCTTCCAGGAAGACCCGGTCGGTTTCAGGGGTGATCTCGGTATCCAGTCCGCCCATCACGCCGCCGACGCCGATGCCCGTTTCATGGTCGGCGATCATCAATACCTCGCTGTCGAGGGTACGGTCCACCCCGTCCAGGGTGGTGAAGGCCTCCTCGTCCCCGGCGCGGCGGACGACGATGCCCCGTCCCGCCAGCCGGTCCAGGTCGTAGGCGTGCAGCGGCTGTCCCATTTCGAGCATGACGTAGTTCGTCACGTCGACCACGTTGCTGATGGACCGGATCCCGGCGGCTTCGATCCGCCGCTTCAGCCAGTCGGGCGAAGGCCCGATCCGGACGCCGGTGATCACGCGGCCCACGAACCGGGGGCAGTCACCGGGGGCGTCGACGCGGACGCTGGCCAGGGTATCGACGGGAGGGCCCGCTTCATCGACGACGCCGGACGGTGGGCGCAGTTCGCCGCCCGACAGGGCCGTAATCTCCCGGGCTACGCCGACCAGAGAGAGGCAGTCGGGCCGGTTGGTGCCCACGTCGATGCTCAGTACCGTTTCCGGTCCGCCCACGATGTCCTTCAGGGGCCGTCCGGGCTCGATACCGCCATCGAGCACCATGATGCCTTCGTGGTCGTCGGAAAGGTTCAGTTCGGCCTCGGAGCAGATCATCCCGAAGGACTCCACCCCGCGGATCTTCGCCTTCCGGATCTCCATCCCGCCGGGCAGCACCGCGCCGACCCGCGCGACCGGCACCTTCTGGCCGGCGGCCACGTTCGGCGCCCCGCAGATGACCTGCAGGGACTCGCCGCCCACATCCACGGTGCAGAGGGAAAGGCGATCGGCGTTGGGATGGCGCTCCACGCGCTCCACGTGTCCGACGACGAACCCCTCGAAATCGCTGCCCACCGTATCGACGCCGTCGACTTCCAGGCCGGACATGACCAGCCGGTCCACCAGTTCTTCGACGGACCACGGGACGTCGCAGTACGCCTGCAGCCACGAAAGGGGTACTTTAATCACCATGGGACGCTTGGCTCCTTGCCCGGGACGCCCGGCTCCCTGCCCGGGACGCTTGGCTCCTTGCCGGGATGTCCGGCGCGCTCACTTCCGGCGCACTCACGGACGCACCGCGCTCAGCTGCCTTCGAGCTGGCGCAGGTCGTTCTCCAGAAACATGTGGATACTGTCGATGCCGTACTTGAACATGGCGAGGCGGTCCAGCCCCATGCCGAAGGCGTAGCCGGTGTATACTTCCGGATCGTAGTCCACGAATCCGAAGACGGCCGGGTCGACCATTCCGGCGCCCGAGATCTCCAGCCAACCCGTGTACTTGCAGATCCGGCAGCCTTTGCCGCCGCACGCGACACAGGAGAAGTCGTACTGTACGCTGGGTTCGGTGAAGGGGAAGAAATCGGGGAGGAAACGGACCTTGACCTTCCCGCCGAAGAGCCGCTGGGCGAAGTAGGTCATGTCGCCCTTGAGCTGCGCCATCGTGACCCCTTTGTCCACGTACAGGCCTTCGCACTGATGGAAGGTGAAGGCGTGGGTGGCGTCGGGGTTCTCGTGGCGGTAGGTACGTCCCGGCACAATCACCCGCACCGGGGGTTTCTGCTGTTCCATGACCCGGACCTGTACCGGCGAGGTATGGGTCCTGAGCACGATGTCGCTGCCGAGGTAGAAGGTGTCCTGGGTATCCCGTGCCGGATGGTCGCGCGGGATGTTCAGCGCTTCGAAGTTGTAGTAGTCCCACTCCACCTCGGGACCGTCCACCACCGAGAATCCCATGTCCCGGAAGATCTCGGTGACTTCCTCGCGGATCAGCGTCAGCGGATGCTTGCTTCCGAGGGGCGGGGGGCGTCCCGGCAGCGTGACGTCCAGGGCGCCGGCCGCGGATTCCCCTCCCGCTTCGCACGCCGCCCTGCGCGCTTCCAGGGCTTCGCCGATGGTCTTCTTGGCCTGGTTGACCCGCTGACCGATGCGGGGACGTTCTTGGGGATCCGCCTTGCCCACGGACCGCAGAACGCGGGTCAGGTCGCCGTTCTTCCCCATGTACCTGATGCGGATATCTTCCAGGTCCGACGGGTCGGCGGCGCGGGCGATTTCCTCCAGCGCCCGGGCTTCAATCGCTTCTGCTTCCTGTACCATGGATGGTCCGGTCCCGGTCCTTCAGCGGTCTTCCGTGGTGAGCCTCAGGAAAACTGCGCTTTGGCCGCGTCTGCCACCACGGCGAAGGCGGGCGGATCGTTGACGGCGAGTTCGGCAAGGAGTTTCCGGTCGATTTCGATTCGGGCCAGCTTCATGCCGTGTATGAGTTGACCGTACGTAAGGCCGTTGAGCCTGGCCGCCGCGTTGATCCGGGTGATCCACAGACGGCGGAAATCGCGCCGGCGCCGGCGGCGGTCGCGGTACGCGTAAGCCCAGCCCCGGTTGACGGCTTCACGGGCCGTCCGGTAAAGCCGGTTGCGACGGCCCCAATATCCCCTGGCCAGCTTGATGGTCTTCTTGCGCCGCCTGTGCGAGGCGGCGGCGTTCGTGGCACGTGGCATGTTTCTTGTTCCTTATCTGGTTCAGCGTCCCAGGCCGTGCGGTCAGGCACACCATGACATCTGGTTCAGCGTCCCAGGCCGTGCGGTTAGGCACACCATGACATCTAGTTCGGCATCATCCGCTTGAGGCGCGGCGTGTCGGCCTTGCTCGCCATGGCGGTGCCGCGAAGCCCTCTCGTGCGCTTGCCGTTCTTGGACAACTTATTGTGGGTCGCGTGGGAATGGCTGCGTTTGAACTTGCCGGAGGCGACCTTCTTGAATCGTTTCGCCGCCGCTTTCAACGTCTTGATTTTCGGCATGATCTACTCCTGGTATCTACCTGGGCATGAGGACCAGCGACATGCTGCGGCCTTCCAGCCTGGGCCGCTGTTCGATGGTGCCTACGTCTTCCAGTATCTGCGCCATGTGCTCGAGCTTTCGCTGGCCCAGTTCCACATGCGTCATCTCACGGCCCCAGAACCGCACGGACACCTTGACCTTGTTCCCGTGCTTCAGGAAATCACGGGCCTGGGCGGCCCGGTACTCCAGGTCGTGTTCGCTGATCTTGGGCGTCTTGAACCGGATTTCCTTCAGTTGCGTTACGTGCTGCTTCTTGCGCGATTCCTTCACCCGCTTGCTCTGCTCGTACTTGTACTTGCCAAAGTCCATGATCTTGCAGACGGGCGGGCGGGCATCGGGCGACACTTCCACGAGGTCGAGGTCGGCGCCGGACGCAAGCTGCAGGGCCTCCCTGGTCTCCATGATGCCGACCTGCTCGCCTTCCGCGCTGATGACCCGCACCTGGGGCACGCGAATCATTCCGTTGACTCTGACGGTTCTCTTTTGAATGGCTTTCCTCCCGGATCCTAGTGCCTTCGATTCATACCGCTGCCTGGACGGTCCGGCTTGTCCGGACGGTCCGGTCGATTTCTTTCTCAATCGCGCCGATCAGGGCATCCACCGGCATGTTCCCCTGGTCACCCTTGCCGTGACGGCGTACGGACACGTCGCCAGCCTCCATCTCGCGTGCTCCGGCAATGGCCATGTAGGGGATCTTCTTCGTCTCCGCCTCGCGGATCTTGTACCCGACTTTCTCGTTTCTCACGTCCGTCTCGACCCAGAATCCGGCGTCTTCGAGCCTGCGCGCCACACCGCGGACGTACTCGGTCTGGTGTTCCGAAATCCCGATCACGATGACCTGGACCGGCGCGAGCCAGGTCGGGAACGCACCGGCGCAGTGTTCGATGTACACGCCGAGGAACCGTTCCAGGCTGCCGAGCATGGCACGGTGGATCAGCACCGGGCGGGCGGGCTTTCCGGTTTCGGTAATGTATTCGAGATTGAAGAGTTCCGGCATGTTGAAATCAAGCTGGCACGTACCCAGTTGCCAGGGGCGCTGCAGGGCGTCCTTCACGAAGAAATCCACTTTCGGTCCGTAGAAGGCCGCTTCGCCGGGCGACACTTCGTAAGCGACACCCAGGTCGTCCAGCACGCTGGCCAGGGTCTCCTCCGAGTGATCCCAGATCTCGTCGGAACCGGCGCGTTTGTCCGAGCGCGTGGACAGGTAGATGCCGATGTCGTCGAAGCCCAGCATGGTGTAAGCATCCGACAGCATCTTGATGAAATCATTGACCTCGTCGCCGATCTGCTCGGGGCGGCAGTAGATGTGGGCGTCGTCCTGCGCGAAGGAGCGCACCCGCATCAGGCCGGCCGTCACCCCGGAACGTTCGTGCCGGTGCAACCGGGCGAAATCGGCGTACCGGACGGGCAGATCGCGGTAGGAATGATGGCCTGCCGCGTACATGAGGCAGTGGCTGGGACAGTTCATCGGCTTAGGCGCGTATTCCCGGTCGTCGGCGTTTATGGTGAACATCTCGTCCCAGAAATGCTCGTAGTGGCCGGAGGTCTTCC
Source organism: Gemmatimonadota bacterium (assembly GCA_026702745.1). Lineage (NCBI taxonomy): Bacteria > Pseudomonadati > Gemmatimonadota > Gemmatimonadota bacterium. The sequence goes on along the minus strand of JAPPBT010000025.1, from coordinate 84,461 downwards.
ACAGGTCGGCTTCGTAGATCAGCGGCGTGATGACTTCGTCGTACCCATACTTCTTATACAGTTCGCGCACATAGTCGGTCAGGGTGTTGTAAACCCGGGCGCCTTTCGGGAAGAAGAAGGGCGACGCCGGCGAAGAGGGGTGGAACATGAACAGCTCGAGTTGCCTGCCCAGCTTGCGGTGGTCCCGCCGTTCGGCCTCTGCGCGCCGTTCCAGGTACTCGTCCAGGTCCTTTTTGCGGGGATAGGACACGCCGTATATCCGCTGCAGGCTCTGGTTGTTCTCGTCCCCGTGCCAGTAGGCGGCCGCGACGTTGAGCAGCTTGAAGGCCTTGATCTTTCCGGTCGACGGGATGTGCGGGCCCCGGCAGAGGTCGATAAAATCTCCCTGCTCGTAGATGCTGATCACTTCGTCCGCGGCGAGGTCGTCGATCATCTCGACCTTGTAGGACTCGCCCCGGTCGTTGAACAAGGCGCGGGCATCCTCGCGGGAGAGCTCGTGGCGCCGGATGGGCATGTCCGCCCGGGACAGCTCGACCATACGGCCTTCGATGCGCTCGAGATCATCGGTCGTGAACGGCTCCGGCATGTCGAAGTCGTAATAGAATCCCTCATCGATCGGCGGACCGATGGTGAGTTGCGCTTCGGGGAACAGCTCCTTGGTGGCCTGGGCCATCAGGTGCGTCGTGCTGTGCCAGTACACTTCCCGGCCCTCGGGATTGCTGAAAGTCAGCACCTCAAGGGAAGCGTCCCCGTCCAGCCGGTGGTCCAGGTCGACCTGGGCGCCGTCGATCTTGGCCGCGAGCGCAGCCTTGCCCAGTCCGGGACCAATGCGCGCCACCGCGTCCATAACCGTAGATCCCTGCTCCATTTCGAAGTGCCCGCCGTCGGGAAGTGTGATCCTGACGTTTTTCAATGACTGACTCCCGGTTTACTCCACAACGTATGCCAGGCTGGCCCAGGCTGGGCCAAGCTGGACCGCCCGGTTAAGCAAGGCCCTTCTACCTACCGGACAAACAGGAAAAAATATAACGCGCGCCTGTATTTGTCAATAGATTTACCATGCCTGAAAATCCCCTCATTGTTCGAACAGGCTGCCCATCATATCGCTGTAGGAACGCCGGCCGTCGGCGACGTTCTTGCTGATCCTCGAATGCTGGTGCAGACCCTCGAGCAGGAACTCCATGGCAACGGAAAGTTCCGCCCGGTTTTCCGTCCGGACGTGCCGGCCCGCCAGCTTCCGCAACCCGTCGACGCCGTTCAGCGCGCTATAATAGGATCTGTCGTCCATGGTGTCCGAAATCTCGACTGTCTGTCCTTCTTCGAACCAGGCGAGGACTTCCTGGTAGCACGCGTCGCGTTCATCATCCTCGCCGAAGGCCGCGGGGAAATAGTGCCCGAAGACCTCCTTCACGGCCCGGCCGATCAGCGCCTCGGCCACTTTGACTTCGCCTTCCTGCTCGCCCTCGTACACGAGTTCCAGCTTACCCGTCATCGCCGGGATCACGGCGGACAGGTCGCACATGCGGGGCACGACAGACCGCTTGCCCAGCAGGATGCATCGCTTCTCGACCTGGCTCACCAGGTTCTCCATGGCGGCGATGGTCATGCGCGTGCTTACGCCGGAGGTCTGGTCGATGAACTCGCTGCTCCGGGCCTGGAAGGCGATCTCCTCCACTGTTTCACGCAGAAACGGCGGCATGTCGACCCGCACGCCGCCGGGCCGCTCGGTCCAGGCCTCCTGGTCGGTGATGGCCATGGCGTATTCGCGGCTGACGGGATAGTGGGTCAGAATCTGCGAATCGATCCGGTCCTTGAGCGGGGTGATGATAGTGCCGCGGTTGGTATAGTCTTCCGGGTTCGCCGAGAAGACGATCATAACGTCCAGAGGGATCCGCACCGGGAATCCCCGGATCTGGATGTCTTTCTCCTCCATGATGTTCAATAGGCCGACCTGGATGCGGGGCTGGAGATCGGGCAGTTCGTTTACGGCGAAAACGCCCCGGTTCATCCTCGGGATGATGCCGAAATGGATCACGCCTTCGTGGGCGTAGTGAAGCCGCTGGGAGGCCGCTTTGATGGGATCGATGTCGCCGATCAGATCGGATATGGTCACGTCGGGCGTGGCGAGCTTCTCGCCGTACCGCCGCGACCGGCCGATCCATTCGATGGGGGTGTCGTCCCCGTGTTCGGACACGAGGTCCCGGGCGCGCCGGCTGACGGGCGCGTAGGGCGAACTGTTGATTTCGCATCCCGCGATCACGGGCAGGTACTCGTCGAGCAGCGTGACCAGGGCTCTCAGGATACGGGTCTTCGCCTGTCCCCGCAACCCGAGGAGAATGAAGTCGTGCCGGGAAAGGATCGCGTTGACCAGTTCGGGGATGACGGTCTTGTCATAACCGACGATGCCGGGAAAGACCTGCTCGCCGCGGGCAAGCTTGACCATCAGATTGTCCCGCATTTCGTCCTTGACGGTCCGTTGCGGATATCCCATGCCGCGCAGCGCACCGATGGTCGTGGCAGCGGTGTAGTCCATGTGCTCCCGGGCGTCCGAAAATGGATGGATTCGAGGGGAGGATCCGTGGCGTGGATTTCCCTTCCGACAGTCGACGGATTCTATCCCGCGAGGCCCGTCCTGTCAACCTTTTTTTGGCTTCTTCCGGCGGCCGCCGACGCGCCTTTTCCTTTGACTTGGGCGGGTTTGTTGGCTATGTTGAAAGGTCATGAAGAACGTGATCCACGCAGCGCTCACCGCGTCGCTGGCCGTCGCGCTGGTTGCCGTGGGCCTGGTCGAATTGCGCTGGCATGTCATCGAACGGTTTGTCGGCGCGTACATGGACGCCCGCAACGATTCCCGGGACCGGTTGGAGCGGTTCGTCGACCAGGAGAGCCGGACCAACCAGGCGCTGGAGACGGCGAACGAGTTGATTGAACAGCGCAGCCAGTTCACGCTGGACGAAGGAGAGGATCCGGGCCGGCCGGAAGCCGGGTTCGCGCCGCCGTCCGACGTCGTCCGGCTGGATCGCGGGCAGAAGCTGATCATGACCCGGGACCGTTTCCTGGCCATGCCCGAATGGCTGACCGGCGCGGACAGTCCTCCCGGGACGCGTACCGCGGCCCGGACCGGCTTCAGGCCCTATGAGCCGGTGGTCACGCCCGTTGCCGTGGGACCGGATGAGCCGGCCGACACGCCTGTTGCCACGGAGGCGGATTCACTTTCCCGGTCACAGGCGGCCTTCGAACCCGATTCCCTTACAGCCTGGACGCGCACGGTCGTTATCCGCCCGGGGTGGATTCGCCGGGGCGAGGTCTACATGGTGGACGACGAAAACTACATCCTGCACCGCATGCCCATATCGGCCGGGCAATTCGATCTCATCGACGCATACGCATCGGCGTCCGAGGGACGGATGCACGAAGACATGGAGCACGTGTACGAGGCCGGGGTGTTCTTCGACACGCTGCGCAGCCTGGACATGGAAATGCGGGACGAAATCATCGATCCGATCCGGTTCAGGGACCTGGAAGAGACCGCGCAGCGGGTAGGGGTATCGGAGAACCAGCGGATCATCCAGATCGAACGGCTGGTCGACGGCCGGATCGCCGTGGTCACCATACCGGTGTCCGCGGACCTGTTCGTGGAACTGTACGTAGCGCTCGGAGCGCTTTGATCCGTCCACAGCGGACGGACCGGGATAGGCGATGGACGATTTAAGAGAACACCGGGAAACCCCGATCGCGCGGTCATTCAGATATATCAGGCGTGTGATATACGCCGGATTCGGCTTGCTGTTCTTCGGCGCGTTCGTGGCCGTCGTGCTGTTCTACCTCACCGTGCCGTCCATTCCCCGCCTTCCGGACGACCTGAACGACATCTTCGGACGGATGACCCGGATCTATGCCAAGGACCAGGAGGGCAATCCCCGCCTGGTACATACCCTGGGCGGCCATCGCCGGGTCGCGCTGGAAGAAATCGCGCCGGTGTTCCGGGACGCGATCATCGCCACCGAAGACGCCGATTTCTTCCATCATCGGGGCGTGGACAAACCCGGCATCATCCGGGCCTTCGTGACCAATCTCCGCGAGGGCCAGATCCTGGGGCAGGGCGCGAGCACGATCACCCAGCAACTGGCGCGCCACCTCTTCTTCACCCGCGAGAAGGTATGGATCCGCAAGATCCGCGAAGCCATGGCCTCCATGCAGATCGAGGCGAGGTTCAGCAAAGACGAAATCCTGTCCGCCTACTGCAACAACATGTATTTCGGCGCCGACGCCTACGGCGTGGAAGAGGCCGCGCAACGGTTCTTCAGCAAGCGCGCGAGCGAGCTCACACTCGGCGAATCGGCACTGCTCGCCGGGCTGGTCCAGCGGCCGAGCGATTACAACCCCTACTATCGCATGGACCGTGCGCTCAGCCGCAGGGAGACCGTGTTCCGCCGCATGATAGACAACGGGTACATCACGGAGGAAGATGCCGCGCTGGCCCGGGAGCAGGAGATCACGCTGAAGGGGACGAGTATCGGTCCGGCCAGGGGTCCTTACTACCTCGATTACGTCGAAGACCTCCTGATCCGCCGCTTCGGCAGCAACCTGGTCTTCAACGGCGGGCTCACCGTGCACATCGCCATGGACCTGGACCTGCAGGAACTCGCCGAGGAGACCATCAGCAACCGGATGGCCTACGTGGATTCGCTGGTCGGCGACCCGACCTACGGAACGGCCACGGCGGAAGAGCGGAAGCAGGCGCTCGAGGCGGCCCTGGTCGCCGTCGACACGCGCACCGGAGCGGTACGGGCGCTGGCCGGGGGCCGCGACTACACGGCGAGCGAATTCAACCGGGCCGTCGAAAGCAACCGGCAACCGGGGTCCGGCTTCAAGCCGGTCGTCTACCTGGCGGCGCTGGACCACCTGGGATATTCTGCCAATACGGTCGTGGTGGACGAGCCCGTGGCCTATACCACCGAACTGGGGGATCTCTGGGAACCGCAGAACTTCACCCGGGAGTACGAAGGACCCGTCATCCTTAAACGCGCTTTCATGCGTTCGATCAACGTGGTCTCCGCGAAACTGGTCAGTGAGGTCGGTCCCTCGACGGTCATCGAGTATGCCCGCCGCCTGGGGATAACCAGCCCGCTGGAGCCCATACTCTCCCTGGCGCTGGGTACCAACGGCGTCTCGCCGCTGGAGATGGCTTCCGCCTACTCCGTGTTCGCCACGGGCGGGATCTACCACAGGCCCTACGTCATCACCCGCGTGGAAGATTCCGAGGGCAGGGTGATCGAGGAAACCGAACCGGAATCGCGTCGCGTGATCAGTGAGCAATCCGCGTACCTGATGCTCGACCTCCTGCGCGGTGTCATAATTGGCGGCACGGGGGTCGGCGCACGCTACAGATATGGCTTCACGGCCCCGAGCGGCGGTAAAACGGGGACTTCAAGCGAATCCAGGGACGTCTGGTTCAACGGATTTACGAAGGACCTTGCGACCTCCGTCTGGGTGGGATACGACGATGCCCGGCCCCTCCTGTCCATCGTGGAAGACGAGGAGATTACCGGCGCTTCGGGCGCCATACCCGTCTGGGCGCCCTTCATGAAACAGGCCGCGGAACTGCAGGAGCAGCGTGAAGTCCAGGCGGCGATGGCGGCGGCCGATACCGCGGACGGACGGCTGGCCGTTCTACCGGCCGAAGGCATCGGCATTGAGGACGGCGGACCGGAAGCCGGGGATGAAACGACCTCAGACGAGGAAGTGAAACCTCCTCCGGCTTTCCCCATGCCGCTGGGCATCGAGAAGATCCGCGTCGACTTCCGCACGGGCCGGCTGTCCCGGGACCTGGAACGCTCCCTGGTCGTGACCGTACGGGGCACGAATCCCAGGGTAAGGACGGAGATGATCCCATCGGGCGGAGCCGCAACCGAAGAGACAGGATTGCTGGAGCCAGGCGGACCAGCAGACAGGACAGCACCCGAAGAGACCGGATCCGGCGGACCGGGCGGAAGGGACGAACCAGGCGGACCAGGCGGGCCAGGCGGACCAGGCGGGCCAGGCGGACCAGGCGGACCAGGCGGACCGGTTGATTAACAGGGCTGGCGTTCGATGTTCGTGGGTCTACGCGGGAGGTCAATTCCCGTGCGGGTGCTCAGGCCCGGAACTCAGGCCCGGACCGGTTGCGGTCTATCGCATCCCGGACCGCGGGAATCAGGAATACGTTTTCCAGGGGAAATTCGGAGAAGGCGCGGCCGAGGAGGTTGATCCGGCCGTCGGTATCGAGCCGCTTGTTGATGACGATATGGTACCTGCCACGGTACCGGCACAGCCCGCCGTCGCCGTCCAGCTTGCCGTAGCGGACCCGGATCGACATCCGTTCCGCCAGGTCTTCGAATTCCTGCAATAGGGTCGTACTGTCCATGGCGCACACGAAGGCAAGACGATCCACTGTAGCTCGCCGGTCCTGGAAAGTCCCTTAGAAGCCGCGGATCGGACTCCGACTCGCACGTCGCTGTTACAGGACGCTTTAATGAGTCGTAACATATATCGGTTGCCTTCACGGGTCAAGTCCCGATGTCCCGATACGGGGGAACAAAACACTTGACACCGGGCGACCGGATCAAGATATTTCCGGGGAAGTTTGCAGTACGGTTTTCGAAGGTTTGCGTGTTATCAGCGGGAGTAGCTCAGCGGTAGAGCATCACCTTGCCAAGGTGAGGGTCGCGGGTTCAAGCCCCGTCTCCCGCCTTCGGACGTGGCGGCATAGCCAAGTGGCTAAGGCACGGGACTGCAAATCCTCGATCGCCGGTTCGAATCCGGCTGCCGCCTTGCAACTTCCAACTCCCCAATCCAATCTGCAATCGATCGTGGCCTGGCTTCCCGGAAACACCTCGTTTTCCGGCCATCGCGCTGCGTGCTTACACGTGGTTGGTCCATGCGATGCCAGGGGCGCCGACGGGCCCGTCATTCCTTCTTGCACCCCCCGAAACCCCACAGTATAATAGCCATCGAACAGGCCATCGCTCCGACCGGATACAGCTAGCATCGAGACACGGGAATCATGGCGAAAATCGAATGGGTCCGGCGCATCTACGAAGACGGCTGGCACAACGCCTTTACGGATTTCCAGTTCTTCAAGGGCCGGTACTACATCTGCTTCCGCAACGGCCTTTCCCACGTGAGTCCCGACGGGAAGGCAGTAGTTATCGCCAGCGACGACCTGGTGGACTGGCATCGGGCGGGCGTGCCGGTCAACACCACAGGCGATGACCGGGACCCCCATATGGTCGCGACCGAAGACCGACTGTTCTTATACGCCGGAAACGTCACCCGCCCTGACCCGGTGCAGCACGGCGATGAGGGGCCGCGCCTCATACGGTCCGTTTGTTCATTCAGCGAAGACGGCGAGGCTTGGACGGAACCCCGGCAGGTGTACCGGGACGGGTACTGGCTCTGGGGCATCGGGCGAGGAAACAACCGGTTCTACGGGCTCGCCTATGGAAACGAACCGGCGGAATGGAACCGAAAACCGACAGAGCTACACCTGTTGCAGTCTGCGGACGGGCTGGACTGGGAATGGGTGTCCGTGGTCACGCGAAACGGCAGTGAAGCCACCTTTCGCATCACCGACACCGGTACCATGCGAATCGCCATCCGCGGCGGCGACGAAAAGCGATTCACCCTGGCCTCCGCGGAACCTCCGTACACGGACTGGCGGCTCCAGGACATGGGGTACGTGATCCCTGCGCCCCGGCTCGTGGTGGCCGGCGGACGGGAATACGTCATCGGACGGCAGCACATGCGCGAGCCAGGCGGTCGAGGCGGAGCGGGCAGACCAGGCGGTCGAGGCGGGCGAGGCGGACCAGGCGAGGCGGGCGATGCCGATGACCCCGGGCGGATCGTCGAACGGCGCACAAGCATCTGGCGGGTGGAAGAGGACGGCGTCGTCCACATGCTGGACCTGCCCTCGGGCGGCGATACGTCCTACGTCGGCGCGGTGCAGCATGAAGACGGCGCCCTGCTGCTGAGCTACTACTCGCAGCACGAGGTGGAAACGGGCGAGAAGCACTTTCTCTATCCGGCGAACATCTACCTGGCCAAGGTCAGACTGTAGGTCGGGAACCGGACCGTACGTCCGAAGTGTTACCGTCGCGCGCCCGAAAATCGTCCGCGATTCTTGCTCCCCGTAACAAAAACCAGGAGTAGCCATGGCACTGAGCGCCATCCAGACCGGCGAACGGTTCACCGACGAAGAGACCGATCAAATCCGCAGTTGCTTACAGCGGGACGGCTACTACGCCTTCGGCCGGTTGATGGAAGACGAAGAGGTGGAGACCCTGCGGGCGGACATGCAGCGTAAGTGGGACGATCCCCGCATGCACGAACCGGCGCGGGACCAGATCCGCGGTACCAGCCTGATGCGCATGTTCGAGTATTCCTATGCTTTCCGCGACCTCATCGTGCGAGAACCGTTCGCGAGCCTGGCAGAGGCCATTCTCGGCGACGACTGCCACTGCATGTCACAGAACGCGCTTTACACGCCGCCCAATCCAAAGGCGGTCGAGGACGGTCCCGGAGGATGGCACCTGGACGACCTGGTCCATTTCCCCCTGCCGGACGGCGTACCGCGCCACGACTCCGCCGTGCCTCCGCCCTGTTTCGTCCTGCAGATTTTCACGCCGCTGACCGATGTGGAGGAGGTGCGTTACGGTCCCACGCAGGTCGTTCCCGGCAGCCATTTAGCGGGACGCCAGCCGCACCTGCCCCATGAGCAGGACCGGCCCACATTCGACGGACAGGGACCTCACTCCTTCCTCGTCCGGAAGGGCGACGCCTACATGTTCAACAACCAGATCTGGCACCGCGGAGCGCCGAACGCGTCGGACCGCACCAGGCTGATGGCCGGCGTCACGTACAGCAAGCGGTTCATCGCTCAGAAATACTACCCCTTCATCGACTACCGCATGCCCGATCACGTTTGGGCCGAGGCGTCGCCCCGCCTGCAGCGCATGCTGGGACGCCACAGCAAAGGAGCGTACGGCTGATGGCTGATTCATCGACAGAGTCCGCAGGGTCCGATCAATCCGGGCTATCAGGACGGTCCGAACGGGTCAATCGGTCCGCGGAATTCTCGGGACGCACCGCCCTGGTGACCGGCGGTTCCCGGGGGATCGGAAGGTCCACGTGCCGCATGCTGGCGGAACAGGGCGCCCGGGTGGCGATCAACTACGCGCGCAACGAGGAAGCGGCAAGAGCGTCCCTCGCCATGGTAGAGGAGGCCGGCACGGAAGGCATGATCGTACAGGCCGACGTATCATCGGAGGCCGACGTGAACCGGATGGCCGCGGAAGTACGGGCGCGCCTGGGACCCGTAGACCTGCTGGTCAATAACGCGGGGATCGCGAAGAACCAGCCCCATTCGGAACTCGCCTTCGCGGACTGGAAACGCATGTTCGAGGTGAACGTGGACGGGGTGTTCCTCGCGACCTGGGCGGTGAAGGACGAAATGATCGAACGCGGATTCGGCCGCATCGTCAACGTGGCATCGCTCGCCGGCATCATCCTGAAGAAGGACATGATCCACTACGCCACGACCAAGGCGGCGGTCATCTCCCTCACGCGGCACTGCGCAGAGGCCTTCGCGCCCCATAACGTCCGCGTGAACTGCGTGGCGCCGGGGCTGACCGATACCGACCTGGCCGGATCGGGCAACCCGGGCATGATCGACCGGCTCATTGCTTCCACGCCCATGGGCCGAATAGCCCAGCCCGGGGAAATGGCCTCGGTGATCCGGTTCCTGCTTTCGGAAGACTCAAGCTTCGTGACCGGCCAGACCGTCACGGCCTGCGGCGGCCGGAGCTGAGCGGCGGGTGTCCCGGAGTGCAAAGCCGAAACGGCAGCGGTGAGATTACATATATAAATGGTAAGGATAAGATACACCGACTCTTTTTCCTTGAAACCTCCTGGGTGGAGAGCTTAAATTTGTTAAGTAGTTCCCGTTCATAAGGTACACCGGCACGCTCAAAGCCCAATCCTGCTCGAAACAGTCCTGTTGTGCAGGTTTCTTGCGGGAGCGTGTAACCTGCGACCATCTATGACAACCCGGAAGATGACGGCGCACACTCTTCTCCCAAGACGCCAGAACGGCTACGCCCGGACAAGCAACAGCGATCAGGACCTCTCTTCGCAGACGAATACTGTCTGGAAAAGCGACTGTCCCGTATATCGCCTCTTTGTCGCTGCCCTTGTCATTCTGGCAGCCTGCACCACTACGCCGAGCTGGGCTCAGGAGGCGCCGGGCTTCTATCTCGGCAGCGGTCTGGGCGCAAATTTCGCCCCGGCGGTAAATCTGGCTGGAAAGGACAACGATCACAGCATGGGCAGCGGATGCGACGAGTTCATCAATCCAAACGCCACACAGTACGACTTCTGCAACCTCGGAAACCGGGGGGATAGCTGGAACAACCGCTTTGACGGTGCCGCCGGGATACTGGCGAACGCTGTCGTAGGCTATCGCCTGCGAAACCGACTCCGTCTTGAAGTCGAGTACTTCTATCGGGATTCGGAATACGATCAGACTGACCCGGTGCTCGGCGGAGGCGGCTCAATTGCGGACAAACTTGCCGCTGAGCTTCAACGGGCTGAACTCCGGGTCGGCAGCATCACCTCGCACAATCTGTTTGGCAACTTCTACTTCGACTTTCCGAATCGCAGTCGCTTCACCCCATACATAGGCCTCGGGATCGGTGGTGGGTTCGCAGACATGGACTTTGGCGCGCTTTGGGCGCGGAATCTCAATCCTGCCCATATCACGTCGGTCGAAGGCAAGTTCAGCGAAGACGACACCGAAGCGATTCAATCCAGACTGGCGGGAACGACTACAAGCGCACAGACCGAGTTGAATGATACGCTGTTGGGATTCCAGGTTCTGTTGGGGGTGAATCGCGCGCTGACCGATGCGGTTTCACTGGATGTCAGGGGACGCTGGACCAACTTCAGCTCATTCCACGACAGCGATTCCTATGAGCGTCTGCGTAGCCACGAGTCCAACCTGCGCGTTGACGGCAGCGCACCGGTGGAATACCAGCAATCCACGGATGATACCGAACTATTCGGGATCAACGTAGCGATCAGGTATCAATTCTAGCGTCCGGGATTGATACGTCTGGATATCCTGACCTACCTGTTTTCGATCAACTGGTCCACCACGGCCGGGTCCGCCAGCGTGGTCGTATCGCCGATCTGGTCCAGCTCGTTGGTGGCGATCTTCCGCAGGATGCGGCGCATGATCTTGCCGGAACGCGTCTTGGGCAGGGCCGGCGCCCAGTGGATCACGTCGGGCGTGGCGATGGGACCGATGATCGAGCGCACCTGCTTCTTCAGGTCGCCGCGCAAGTCTTCCGTGTATTCCTCACCCACGTTCAGCGTCACGTAGGCGTATATCCCCTGCCCCTTGATCTCGTGGGGGAACCCAACCACGGCCGCTTCGGCCACCGAGCCGTGGGCCACCAGGGCGCTTTCCACCTCGGCCGTGCCCATCCGGTGGCCGGAGACGTTGATGACGTCGTCCACCCGGCCCGTGATCCAGTAGTATCCGTCCTCGTCCCTTCGGCAGCCGTCCCCGGTAAAGTAATACCCCTTGTACTGCTGAAAGTAGGTTTCCTCGAACCGCTGGTGGTCTCCGTAAACGGTGCGCATCTGCCCGGGCCAGGGCTCCCGGATGGCCAGCACGCCCATGATGCCGTTGCCTTCGAGTTCTCTTCCGCTCTCGCCGTCCAGCAGCACGGGCTTCACGCCGAAGAAGGGCAGGGTGGCGGAACCCGGCTTGGTAGGGATGGCGCCTGGAAGCGGGGTGATCATGATCCCGCCGGTCTCGGTCTGCCACCACGTGTCTACGATCGGGCACCGCTCCTTGCCCACGTTCACGTGGTACCACCGCCAGGCCTCGGGATTGATCGGTTCTCCCACCGTGCCCAGGAGCTGGAGTGTGGGCATAGGATGGCGTGCCGGCCAGTCTTCGCCTTCCCGTGCCAGCGCCCGGATGGCGGTCGGCGCCGTGTAGAACTGGTTGACGCCGTACTTCTCGATGATCTCCCAGCACCGGTCGGGCGCCGGGTAGGTCGGAATGCCCTCGAACATGATCGTCGTGGCGCCGTTGCCCAGGGGGCCGTAGATGATATAGGAATGTCCCGTGACCCAACCGATGTCCGCGCCGCAGAAGTAGATGTCGCCCTCGTGGTAATCGAAGACGTAGCGGTGGGTGACGCCGGTATAGACCATGTATCCACCCACGGTATGCTGCACGCCCTTCGGCTTGCCCGTGGACCCGGAGGTGTAGAGAATGAACAGGGGATCCTCGGCGTCCATCTCCTCGCACGGACAGTCGGCGTCGGCCCCGGCCATCAGGTCATGCCACCAGAAGTCCCGTACTTCCTGCATGGGAAACTGAAAGTCCGGATCGTCCTTGACCCGGTCGACCACGATGCAGGTAGTGACCGGCTCGCCCATCTCCTTTTCCGCCGAAGCCATGGCTTCGTCCGCCACCGGCTTCATGAAGACCGGCTTGTCGCCGCGATGGGTCCCGTTGGCGGTGATGACCGTCTTGCAGGTCGAATCCACGATGCGGTCCGACAGCGAATCGGCCGAGAACCCGCCGAACACGATGGAATGGACCGCGCCGATCCGGGCACAGGCCAGCATGGCGACGGCCAGTTCGGGGATCATGGGGAGGTAGATCGATACCCTGTCGCCCTTCCCGACGCCCCGCGACTTGAGCACGTTGGCGAACTTGCAGACCTGCTCGTGCAGTTCCCGGTAGGTGAGGTGCGCGTCCTCGCCCGGCTCGTTGCCTTCCCAGATGATGGCCTTCTGGTCGCCGCGCGTCTCGAGATGGCGGTCGATGCAGTTATGCACGATGTTCGTCTTGCCGCCTTCAAACCACTTGATGGACACGGGACCCTTCCGCATATCGTAGTTATAGGATCGGATCCGGTCCCACTTCCTGAACCAGTGGAACGATTCCGCCTTCTCGGCCCAGAAGGCCTCCGGGTCGGCGACGGAACGCTCGTATTCCCGCCGGTATTCTTCCAGGCTCTTCAGGTGTGCCTTGTTGCGAAAGGTCTCATTGGGCTGATACAGGTCGGACATGTTCGGTCTCCGGTCTTCAGTTTAGGCTTGCGGGTGATGCCTGTCTTCGAGCGTAGTTGACTGCCTACTCCACTTCCACGTCCACGCGGTCTCCGGTCGACGCGCCCAGTGTCTCGGCCGCGCTGCCGCCGTTGACGGCGATCTCGAGCAGTCCCGCGCTGTCCAGGATCGCCAGGGACGCGCCGGAGGCGGCTTCGTCGTAGGATATGCTGACGCGGTCCAGCGCCAGGTCGGCCAGCCGGATCCGGAATCGCTTCCCCCGGGTCTTTTCCAGGAAGAGGGAATCGCCGATATCCGTTATTATATTGCCATACCGGTCGATATGCAATACGCGACCGGTGATCCCGCCTTCGTGCACCGCGGGTTCGGTGACCGTTCCGGTAACGTAATCGTCGATCTCGGGTCCGAAGTCCGAAACGGGCGCGCCGAGGGCGAGATGGGCGGCCACGGGCGCGAAGACGTCCCGTCCGTGGAACGTGTTGCTGATTTCCGGCAGCATGAAACGGGGCTCGGTCACTGAAACGACCCGGAGATCCGTCTCCTTCGCGTACACGTGGGCGAAAAGGCCGTTGTCCGGTCCCACGAACCGGTACTTGGGCGTTTCCACGACCAGGGCCCGCCGCGCGCCGCCTACACCCGGGTCGACCACCGCCAGGTGCACCGTGCCGTTCGGGAAGTACGAATAGGCGGTGCGCAGGACGAAGGCGCCTTCTTGGATCCTCTGGGGCGCGATCCCGTGGGACAGGTCCACGATCCGGGCCTCCGGGCAGACCCCCAGGATGACCCCCTTCATGGTGCCCACAAAGGCGTCGCTGAGGCCGAAGTCGGTAAGCAGCGTGATCACGGACATGGCTAAGCCGGTTTCTCGTCGCGGGATGCGGCATCCGTGGGCGATTTCGATCGGCCCACCAGAATGTTTCGGGGGGCGTCGCCGGTGACCGGTCGGCCGTCGAAATCACCGTAGGTATGCGTGACCATCAGTCCGGCGCGGTCCATCATGGCTTCGAGCTCATCCAGGGTATACATCCGGACGGACTCGTCGTAGCTTCTCTCCGCCCCGTCTTCCCTGATCCGCACCTGTTTGTTGATGCGCACGTGCCCGCCCGCCGTTGACGGGTCTCCGGTGATCCAGCGCCGCTGCTCGACTTCCATGCCTTCCACGGTGCGACGGTCCGACGGAACGAGCGTGGAGATCACGTATGCGCGGTTCAGGTAGTCCATGAGGAAACGTCCGCCGGGACGCAGCGCCCGCGATATGGCTTCGAGGACCCGGGCATTCTCGCTGTCCTCTCGGAAATAGCCGAAACTGGTGAAAAAGTTCACCACGAGATCGTATGCGCGGACCGCGGGCGGGTCGCGCATGTCGCCCTGGATGAACGTGATGTCCAGCCCCTCGTCCGCCGTACGGTGCCGCGCCCGTTCCAGCAGTTCTTCCGACAGGTCGAGCCCGGTAACCCTGAAGCCGCGCCGGGTGAGCTCCAGGCTGTGCCGCCCGTCGCCGCAACCCAGGTCCAGCACCTCGCACGTATGAGGCACGTCCAGTTTATCCACGAGGAAATCGACCTGCCGCCGCGCCTCCTCGTCGTTCCGGTGGGGATATACCCGCAGGTAGTCGTAACGAAAGGCGGTCTTGTACCAATCGGACGCCGGACTGTGGTGAGTAGCCATATCCATCCATGGGTTTTCGGGTGCTTGAATCGACGAGTTTCAATATACAGCACATGGGGTTCCCGTCAATCCGCGAATACCGGTCCGCCCCGTGCCGCATGGTCCGCCCGGTTCGCCCGGTCCGCCCCGTGCCGTAGCGCTTTCTATTGACAACAGGTACTCATACGTTTAGTTTTACCACGTCGACTCACGGCCGTGGCGCCAGGTACTCCGGCCCGGCCCTGACTGGAGCATGACATGGCAGACAAAGACAGGCGAGCGAACGGTTCCGCGAAGCGGGCAAACGGTTCCGCGAAGCGGGCAAACGGTTCCGCGGCGGACGACGCGGAATTCGAGAAATTGCTCGAAGAAATGGACGAACTGGGACGGCAGGCCGACGCCCTGCGTGCGAAGGTGAACCACCTCATCGACGAGATGCGGGAGAACGATGTTCCGGCGGACGATGAGGCGGACGATGAAGCGGGCGACGGAGCGGACAGCGTCGCGGTAGACGAGGAATCGAACGGCGTCGCGGTAGACGAGGAATCGAATGGCGTCGCGGTAGACGAGGAATCAAACGGTGTCGCGGTGAAAGAGGGCAGCGCCGCGGACAACGAGGGCAGCACCGTGGACGACGAGGGCAGCGCATCAGACGTCGAAGCGACCGATGAGGACGGTGAACTGGAAGCTACGTGATTCCGCCAGCCTGCCTGGCCGTGCGCATAAGCTGACGTAGCCTCGCGTTCCCTCACGTAGCCTCACGTTCCCTCACGTAGCCTCACTTAACCCCTCATACACGCCGAAAGCCTCTTCCCGTGTCGGAATCGAGTAGGTCGCCCCACGGCCGCGGACTTTGAGACCCGCCATGACGACACCCAGCCGGGCGGATTCGACGGCGTCCATACCGTGGGTCATTCCGTAGAGCAGGCCGCCGTTGAACACGTCCCCGGCCCCCGAGGTGTCGGACACGCGCTCAGGGACGTAGGCCGGGATTTCGTGGATTCCGTCGTCCAGACCCAGCAAGGCGCCTTCCGCGCCGCACTTCACCGCGACCATGGCCACGCCCCGCTCACGGGCCCATTCGATCACCGCGCGGGCGTCCTCTGTTCCGAAGAGCGACGCGCTCTCCTCAGGCGCGCTGGGCAGGAGGATGTCCACGTGGGGGATGATCTCGTCCAGGGCGTCCCGGGCTTCCTCCAGGGACCACAGGCCGAGTCTCAGGTTGGTATCGAATGCGGTCGTGACGTTGTGCTCGCGCGCGATCCGGAAGGCCTCCAGCACGGCCGCCCGGCTGCTCTGCGAAATGGCCTGGGTGATGCCGCTGGCATAGACGACCTTCGCGCTGCCGATGTAGTCCGGGTCGATGTCGGCCGGCTCGAGGAAGCTCGCGGCGCTGCCCGCACGGTAGTAGGTGAACTCCCGTTCGCCGCCGGGAAGAATGGAGATGAAGTAGAGGCCGTTGGGCCGGTCGAGGGGCGTGGCGCAACGCAGGTCGATGCCCTCAGACCGCCACGCTTCGGTCAGGAAGTCCTGGAAAGGATCGTTGCCCACGTGGGTGACGTACCCGGTCTTTGCGCCGAGGCGGGAGGCCGCTACGAGCATGTTCATCGTGTCGCCGGCGAAGGTGCGGGTATAGGTGTCGGTCGTGGCGAGGGGACCTTCGCAGAACATCTCGATCATGCATTCGCCGATCGAGATGATGTCCAGTTCTGGCGGCCCAGGCGGCCCAGGCGGCCTTTCGGATATCCGCACGGCGGATCCTACCTCTTCAGGCTTACGGCCACGCCGTCCCTTAAGGGGATGATCGTCGTCCAGACCTCGCCGGTGCCGTAGGCCTTCCGGTTGTATTCCTGGATGGCCGAGGTCCAGCGGTCGTCGGACGGTTCGGTCACGCGGCCGCTCCAGAGCACGTTGTCGGTGATCAGCAGGCCGCCCGGCCGGACGCGCGGCAGCGCCAGGTCAAACACGCGGGGATAGTCGTGCTTGTCCACGTCGTTGAAGATCAGGTCGAAGCTGCCCTCGGTCTGCTCGAGCAGTTCCAACGCGTCGCCCACCTGGATCACGACGCGGTCCGCCACGCCGGCGCGCTCGATGAACTTCCGGGCCTGCGCGGCGTTCTGCTCGCTGCCGTCGGTGTAGTAGACCCGGCCTTCCGGCCCCACCGCCCGGGCGAGCCAGATGGTCGAATAGCCGATGGCCGAGCCCATCTCGAAAACGCGTTTGGCGCCGCTCAGCACGGCCATCTGGTGCAGCACGCGGCCGACCAGCGGGCCGACGATGGGGATCCGCTCCGCCTGCGCCTTCTCTTCCATCTCGGCCAGCACCTCGTCCCTGTCGGGCATCAACTCCGTCAGGTAGCCGTCCAGCGCTTCCGAAAGTACGTTGGGCATGGGGTTGTTGCTCCTGTTTTCAGACATCAGAATATCTCGACAGTCACGTACCGGCCGGGATTGGATTTGAGATCAACGACGAGTTCATCGAGACTGGTCACCAGCCGGTCCATTTTTCCGGCCACGCGGACCGCGTCTTCATACAGCCTTTCATCCTGAAGCAGTTTCCCTATCGTGCCTTCGCCCCGGTCGATCCGCGTGAGGATATTACCGAGCGCCGTGGTCGTGCTTTGCAGTTCGTCCATCATGGAACTCAGCCGACCCGAAGTGTCTTCCAGATTGTCCAGCGTGCTGGATACCTTGGACCGCTCGGTCTCGCTCAGGTCCCTCACGTTGGTCACCAGCGAGTCCATATTCGCCATGACCCGGTTGATCTGGCCGCTCTCCCGTTTCAGGGTCTCCCGCAGTTCGATGGTCAGGTCATGCACGCCGGAGATACTGCTCTTGATTGACTTTTCACGCTCGGGGTCCAGGAGGATGTTGGCGTTCTTGAGCAGGTTGCGCATGTTTACAGTGACGGAATCGACCTGCGTAAACATGTCGGAAATCCCCGGTGCGGCCGTTCCCTCGATCGTGCCGCCCGGCGGCACCATCACCGCGCTGACCCCCTTGCGGATGTTGATGGATTTCTCGCCCATGACGCTGCGCGAGATCACCTCTACCTGTGAGTCCTCGGGGATTTCGTAGGGCTCGTCGACACGCAGGGTGATAATGGGCGACATGTCGTCGAGCGTCACGGCCTCCACCTTGCCGATACGCACGCCGCCTACGAGGATCGGGTCGGAGGACTTGACCCCGACGGCGCTGCTCAGGCGCACGTCGACGAGGTAGGTATCCCCCGTTACCCGCCACTCTTTCAGATAGAACAGACCCCAGACGAAAATGATGATCGCCAGGAGGAAGACCATGCCCAGTTTCGCCTCGTCGGGCAGCAGGCTGTTTTTTGTGTACGTCACGTCACACCCCCGGTTTACAATATCGTCCTGGCCAGCAGGTAGTCCAGGCACAGGATCAGAATGCACGAGACCACCACGGTGTTGGTGGTCGCCTTGCCCACGCCTTCGGCGCCCGAACCCGGTTTCACCTTGAAACCCTGGTAGCAGGCGACCGTGGTGATCGTTATCCCGAAGCAGAAGGCCTTGGACAGCCCGAAGAAGGCGTCCTGGGTCCGGAAGAACTCCCGCATCCCCCGCTCGAAATCCGGGATGCTCACCCCCATCCGGTCGATGGCCGCGACCATGCCGGAAAGCGTGCCGATCAGGTCGGCGAAGACCACGAGGACCGGCAACATGAACATGCCCGCGATGATGCGGGGGATCGCCAGGTAGACGATGGGGTTCATGGCCATCACCTCGTAGGCGTCGATCTGCTCGGTCACCCGCATCGTACCGAGTTCCGCCGCGATGGTGGCGCCCACCCGTCCCGACAGCACCAGGGCGCCCAGGACCGGCGCGAGTTCGAGCACCACCGATGACAGGACGACGCTGCCCACCAGGTAGGCAGGTACGTATCCCTGGAACTGGTAACCGGTCTGCACCGCGGTCACCAGACCGGCGAAGAAGGCAATGATCAGGACGATCGGCATGGAGTGGATGCCGATCTCGAACATCTGGTGGACCATCAACCCCCAGTACGTCCGGATCTTCGGAAGGTTACGGACGACTTCGACCATCATCATGCCGAAGTCGCCGATATTCGTCAGCGCCCAGAGGACGCGCCTGCCAAGGAAGGAGAGAAAAGCGGTCATAGTCGGCTAAAGGGCCACGCGGGTACAGGATAACGCCATCACGCGGCTACAGCGCGATGAGCGGGGCGATGACCAGGGAAACCACCGACATCAGCTTGATCAGGATGTTCAGCGACGGGCCGGACGTGTCCTTGAATGGATCGCCGACCGTGTCTCCCACGACGGCGGCCTTGTGGGCCTCCGATCCCTTCTCGTAACGCACACCGTCGATGGTCAGTCCCTCTTCGATCATCTTCTTGGCGTTGTCCCACGCGCCGCCCGCGTTGGCCTGGAAGATCGCCATCAGCACGCCGCACACGGTGACGCCGGCCAGCAGGCCGCCCAGGGTCTCCGGGCCGAAGACGAATCCCACGACGACGGGTGTCAATACGGCCAGCAGGCCGGGAAGGACCATGCGGCGGATGGCCGCCTTGGTGGAGATCTCGACACACCGGGCGTACTCCGGCTTGCCGCTCGCCGCCTCGAAGACTTCCCGGTCCTCCTGGGACCAGTCCCCTTCGTCCACCCCGTCGTTCTTCTTCATCACCGACAGCGCGTTCTTGAGTTCCGGGATGGCGTTAAACTGGCGCCGGACCTCCTCGATCATGGCCATGGCCGCCTGGCCCACGGCGTTCATGGCGAGGGCGGAGAAGAGGAAGGGCAGCATGCCTCCTACGAAGAGCCCCGCCATGACGCGGGGATTGGCGATGTCGATGCTCGAAATGCCCACCTGCACCATGTAGGCCGCGAAGAGCGCCAGCGCGGTCAGGGCCGCGGAGCCGATGGCGAATCCCTTGCCGATGGCCGCAGTCGTGTTGCCCACCGCGTCGAGCTTGTCGGTCCGCTGCCGGACCTCGGGGGGCAGCTCCGCCATCTCGGCCACGCCGCCCGCGTTGTCGGAAATGGGGCCGTAGGCGTCCACCGCCAGCTGGATGCCCGTGTTGGACAGCATGCCCAGGGCCGCCATGGCGATCCCGTAGAGCCCGGCAAAGTAGTAGGCGCCTATGATGCCGGCGGCGATGATCAGGATGGGGATGGCCGTGGACCGCATGCCGATGCCCAGGCCGGCGATGATGTTGGTCGCGGTGCCCGTCACGGACTGCCGCGATATGGACGTGACCGGACCCGTATGGGTGCCCGTGTAGTGTTCGGTAATAAGGCCGATGCCGAGACCGGCCAGCAGGCCGATGGTAGCCGCGATGAAAACGCCCAGGCTGGTGTAGGTCTCGCCGCCCAGGGTGAAGTCGCCGGGCAGGAGGTAGTCGATGAGCAGGTACATGACGGCGACCATGATGGCCGATGAGCCGAATTCGCCCTTGTTCAGGCCGGACTGGGGATTGCCGCCCTCCTTGACCGAGACCATGAAGGTGCCGAGAATCGAGATGATGATGCCCGCGCCCGCGATGATGAGGGGCAGGGTAATGAAGACCGGATCGTAGACGCCCGCCACGAGAATGCCGGCGCCCAGCACCATGGAACCGAGGATGGAGCCCACGTAGGACTCGAAGAGGTCGGCGCCCATACCCGCCACGTCGCCCACGTTGTCGCCCACGTTATCGGCGATGGAGGCAGGATTAAGGGGATGGTCCTCGGGAATGCCGGCCTCCACCTTGCCCACCAGGTCGGCGCCCACGTCGGCCGCCTTGGTGTAGATGCCCCCGCCCACGCGGGCGAAAAGGGCGATGGACGAAGCGCCCAGTGAGAAGCCGGAGATGACGTTCAGCACGCGGCCGATACCCGACTCGTCGATTCCGAAAAGCCCCGTGTAGAGGATGAACAGGCCGCCGAGTCCCAGGACACCCAGACCCACCACGTTCAGACCCATGACCGACCCGCCGGCAAAGGCCACGTGCAGCGCCTGGGCCAGTCCGGACCGCGCCGCGTGGGTCGTCCGCGTATTGGCCCGTACGGCCACGCGCATGCCCAGGAATCCGGCCAGACCGGAAGCCAGGGCGCCGGTGACGAAGGACAGGGCGATGAGGGCGCTGGACTCGACCTTGCCCATGTTCGCCACGGCCAGCAACACGGCCACGACCACGACGAAGATAGCCAGGACCCGGTACTCCGCCTTGAGGAAGGCCATGGCGCCTTCGGAAATGCTGGCGCCGATGGCTTTCATCCTGTCCGTCCCCTCATCCTGCCCGTTGATCCAGGCCGCCCTCCAGACAGCGTAGATCATTCCCAGCAGGCCCGCGACGATCACACCGTACATCAACTCGTTCTCGATCATGTCCCTTTACCTTCTCCCTTGAAACCTGTCTGCCCTGATGACTACACACACAGAGGGCGGGTCAGAAACCCGCCCTCTGCAGCTAACGTTCAACAGTTCTGTACCGCGGCATCGCGAGATCAGCGGAGCTTGAAATCGACCGGCTGCGCTACCCATACGGCCACCGGCCGGTTGTTCTGAATGGCCGGGGTATACACCCACTGCCGCACGGCCTCGAGTGCCGATTCATCTAGACCCGCGCCGATGCCCCGCACCAACAATGCGTCACGGACCTTGCCTTCCTTGTCGACCAGGATCTTGATATAGACTCTTCCCTCGATCCCCGCCTTGCGGGCCAGTTCAGGATACTCGGGCTGAACCTGGTATACCGGTGCCGGAGGCGTCTCGTGGGGCGTAAACGCATCGGGCGGAGGCAGAGCCTCATCCTCGATGACGATGTTCTCCTCCTCCGGCGCCTCGATGATGATGTTCTCCTCCTCGATGTCCTGGATCACCGGGGCGATCTGCTGGCTCATCTCGGTCTGGGTGGCGATCGTCATCTCGGCGGACACCTCGGCGTCATCCACGGGCTCGGGTATACCGATCACCGGCCTGGAAGGCGCTTCCACCGGTACTTCCAGCATTTCCGGCGCGTCGGTCAGCGCCGGGGGCGGCCCCAGGTCGGCGTAATCCAGGATCCGCGTCGCGTAGACCCGGCTCTGCTCCTGGTACCACCAGACGCCCCAGTAGGTCCCCAGGGCCAGCGCGTGGATGATCACGGCCGCCACAATGCCCCGCTTCGCGTTCCGCTGGTAGAAGAACTTCATGGGGGATTCTTTCTTCAGGGGAAAATGTTCGATGCTGAGCAGCGAACCCATCATGAGCCAAACACCTCCTCGAACTTATCCTGCTCCAGGACCGTGATGCTGAACCGGTCGATGGCGCCCAACTGAAGTTCGTCCATGACGTTGACCATCTGTTCGTAGGGACTCGTGCGCTGGATCATCACCAGGGTCACCAGCTTGGATTCGCCGTCGTGCAGATCGGCGTTCTCCACTTCCTTCTCCTTGATGAATTCCTGGACGTCATCCAGCGTCAACTCCTCCGGCGTCATGTCCCGGCCGATCTGCCAGAACATGCGATCGTCGTCCAGCATGTAAATCAGCAGC
Organism: Gemmatimonadota bacterium; assembly: GCA_026702745.1. NCBI lineage: Bacteria > Pseudomonadati > Gemmatimonadota > Gemmatimonadota bacterium. The sequence goes on along the minus strand of JAPPBT010000025.1, from coordinate 62,189 downwards.
ACGTTCGATTCCGCGATCTCGACCTTGTCGTCCTTGTCGGGCGGAATGTTGAGCTCCATGGTCTGCGGCGCCCTGAAAACCGTGGTGACCATGAAGAAGATGAGCAGGAGGAATGCGATGTCCACCATGGGCGTCATGTCGATGAAAACCTGGTTGCGAGGCTTTTTCTTCTTAGCGCCTTCCTTATTCCTGTCGCTGGCTTTCTGAGTGCCCTGGACGGCTGCCATGTGCCATCACCTCCTTACCAGGTCTTGGTTGACCGGCCTCAAGCTGGTCGGCTCGTCGCCCGAGGTTTCCGTATCGTCCTCGAAGTTCGTGACCAGGTTGAACCGGGTGTTGTTCGTTTTCTGGAGGATCTCCATCATGTCGCTGATGACGCCGAACTCGGCGTCCTTGTGCGCCTTGATGGCGATACGCAGACGGGGGTTCCTGATGCGCGCCTCCACCAGCGCATTCTCCATTTCCGACATCTCGATCCCAACTTCGGGCTGGGGTTCCAGCCGCCAGAACAACTCGTTTCCCGGCTTCGGTCCGACGGTCAGGATCACCACGTCCGATTCGGGCAACTTGATGGCCGAATGGGACTCCGGAAGCAGGATGTGAATCGATTCGGGGGCCTTGAACTGCGTCGTGGCCATGAAGAAGATGAGCAGCAGGAAGGCGATATCCACCATCGGCGTCATGTCGATAAAGACCGGCTTGTGTTTTCCGTGCGCCATATCAAAGACTCCTTAACGCCTTAAAGCCGTCCGATTAGGCCCGGCCGGTAAGAATTGCCAGGACTTCCTGAGCCACTTCGTCCACGGCGTAGGTGAACATGTCCACCTTGTTGACGAAGTAGTTGTACGCTACGATACCCATGATGGCCGCGGCCAGGCCGCCTGCCGTATTGATCAGCGCCTCGGAGATACCCAGCGCGAGCTGAATGGCGTCCGGCGCGCCTTCGTTGGCCATGGCGGCGAAGGCCCGGATCATACCGATCGTCGTCCCGAGCAGCCCCACCAGGGTGGCGATGGTCGCGATGGTCTGCAGCGCGATCAGGTTGCGTTCGAGCAGCGGGGTCTCGAGGGCGTTGGCCTCGTCGAAGGCCCGCTTGATCTCCTGCACCTGCCGGTCGCTCGTCAGGTTCTCCTCGGAGATGGAATCGAAACGCTCGAGACCGGCGCGCAGCACGTTGGCCATGGTGCCCTGCTGCGAATTGCACAGGTTGACCGCACGCTTGATGTCGTTGTTGCGGATCGCGGCCATGGCGTCCTTGAGAAAAGCCACCTGCGGCCGCTTGCCGCGGGCTTTCTTCAGCGTCAGCGAACGCTCGATGATGAAGGTGATGTCCAGCATGGTGAGCACCATGAGGCCGATGACAACATATCCGCCGTCCTTTACGAACTGTGGCAGAAAGAACTCGAAGATAATCCATGAAACAATAAAGCAAAGGACGATGATGATCATGATAAAGGCGCCTGGCCGCATATCAGATTCTCCTTAGACTTTGTACAGTTGCGATCGTGAACGTAGCAGCGAAACAATCATCTCTGGTGTGATATAATCCCTGCCGTATAAACCAAGAAACTATCGTGTCGAAACGCGTCCTCTTTTAGTAGGCGGGACAAACGCCTTCCTTCACCACCACCTTTCCATCCGTGTCCTGAGTGTCGCCTGAAACAGGCTGGTTTTAAAATGTCGTTGTCCAGATACTCCGTCTAGATTCGTCTATAATGGAATGCCAGGTAAATGGACGGCCTGGCAATCGGCCCCTCAGTCTCCCTGCAACTGCTCGTAGATCGCCTGCACGGTGTTCAGCTGCTCGCGCGCCCTTCCATTGTTCGGATCGAGCTTAAGGGTTTCCCGGTAGTGGCGGATCGCCGGCGCGAGTTGCTGCGAGTTCGTGTAGGCCTGGGCGAGCAGGAGATGGTAGGACGCCTCGTCCGGCTTCAACTCTATGGCCTTCCGAAGCTGGCCGATCGCGCCGCCCCAGTCCTCGTTCAGCACCCGGTCGAACCCCAACCGGTAGTAGGCCTCGTGATCCGTGGGATCGATTTCAAGCACGCGCTGGAAGGTCGTGCGCGCGTTGCGGTAATCCTCCAGGATGAGATAGGCCGTTCCCAGGTATTTCAGCGGCTGCAGAATGGTCGTCGGGTCCTCCTCGGCCTCTGCGGTCCGCAGGTCCCGGGCCTTGATGAGGGCGTCCCGTGCAACCGCGCCGTTCTGGGCCACCAGGCCCGTGATGCCCATGTTCAGATAGGCGAAATAGTCCGTGCTGTCGTGGGCGACCTTGGCCCGGTACATATCCAGCGAAGCGTCGTACATCGCCGGCCGCTGGTCGCGCTCAACCTCGCGGGAGGCGCCGTAGATCTCCCTGCCGAGGTTGTAGTACACGTTGCTCAGCGTGAGTTTCGTCCGTTCGTCCTCCACTGCCTGAATCGCCGGTTCCAGCACGGTCTTGACGGCCGTCACGGCCTGCGCGTACTGTCCCTGCTCGATGTACGCCCGTCCGTAGTACGCGTAGGGGTTCTGGTCGTTGGGATTGACCTTGATGGCCTCTTCGAGAAGCGGAATGGCCTCCCCGTACTTTTCCTGGTCGAAATAGACCAGCGCGAGCTGGATGTAGGGCTTCTCCGACGAGCCGTCCAGTTCAATGGACTTCTTCAGGTTGACGATGCCGTCGTCGTACTGCCCCACCTCCGGCTGCGTCTGTACCCAGCCCAGGCTGAAATGCAGCTCCGCGTTGTCCGCGTTCTGCATCACGGCTTCCTTGTAGGCGTTAACCGCCTCCATGTAACGGCCCTCGGCGACCAGTCCGTCCCCCATCGGCAGATAGGCTTCGACCCGGCCCGGGTCCAGCTCGATGGTCTTCATGTAATGGGGCACGGCCATCTTGATCCGCTGCGTCTTGTTGAAGGACTCGGCCAGCATGAAATAGGCTTCGGCGTTGGTCTGGTCCAGCGCCACGAATTGCTCGATCGGCTCGACGACGAGGGGATACCGTTCGGCCACGTACTGGATGTAGCCCTGTTGGTACCAGGCGTCCTCCAACGTGGGATCGAGTTCCGTCGCCATCTGGTACGCGGCGTAGGACTCGTTCCATTGCCGCGCCTTGAAATGCAACTGGCCGATCCGGTAGTGGATCATGGCCGCGTCCGGGGAATCGGGCTCCATGGCGAGGGCCTGCCGGTAGTTGGAAATCGCCAGTCCCCAGACATTCCGCGCTTCGTAGACGTCGCCCAGTCCCCGTACGTACAGCGGGTTCTGCGCATCGATACTGCGCGCCCGGGTGAATTGCACCTCGGCGCTTCGCAGATCCTCCTGCGCGATGGCAAGCTGTCCCTGTGCGTAGAAGAACCGCGCGTCCTTATCCTTGGTGCGCTTCAGGCCTTCCTCGATCGTCTTCTGCGCGTCCTCGAACCGGCCCGTGCGGATCTCCTGCAGGCTCAGTTCGAAGCGGGCGTCGTGGTTCTTCTTCTGCTGGTCGACTGAGATCAGGAATTCGGAGTACGCCTCGTCGAGGTGGCCCTGCCGCTTGAGCGCCAGGCCGAGCAGGTAGTGGGCGTCCGTGTTCTTCTTACCGTTGCTGAGCACGTCCCGGAGTATGGAAACGGTCCGGTCGTAGTCCCCGCTGTCGTAGGCCGCCCGGGCGGCGTCCACGCTCTGGGCGTTCGCCACGGCCGGCGCGCCGGCCAGGCTGACCAGCAGCAGCGCGCCGAGTACGAACAGGGCGCTTTTGCCTATCCTGCGGTTCTCACCTGCGATCCACATGTTGGATACCTCCCGATGCTCTTGCGAGCCTTGTTATTGCAGTTTGACCGTCCGGACCGGCATGGTCGCCGGAACGACGCCTTCGTCAATGGCGATCTGCTGTCCCTTGACCGCCGTCAGAAAGGTTACGTATCCCGATACCAGGTTGACTTCCAGCGACGACCGCTTGAAGTAGCACAACACGAGGGGCCGCCGGAGCGGATACAACTCCTGAAGCAGTTTATGCTGCGTGGGCAGCAGATAAGGACCGCTTTCATCCTCGGCGATCCGGATCGTCTTGTAATAAGCCATCGTGGCCCCGGAACGGGACGAGTTCGTGATCAGCAGTCCGGTTATCCCGATCGTGCCCGGATAGGCGCCCGCGATGCTGGCCAGGGCGGCCATCGTGCTGCAGGGATACACGTTGGCGCCGTATTCCGCGCCTTCGAGCACGACGTCCTCGAAAACCTCGTACGTGCCGGAATTCCGGTCGCGGACCAGGGGGCGGATCGCCATGTCCTTGCCGCCCAGCTCACGCCAGTTGGTAATCTTCCCGGTGTAGATGTCCCGTAACTGCCCCACAGTCAGGTCTTCGACCGGATTGTCTCCGTGGACAATCACCGCCAGCGCGTCGTGGGCGACGGTCCGGGTAATGAAGTCCGCTTCGCCGGCCGAAAGCGCTTCGACCTCGGATTCATTGGGTTCGCGGGATAACACCGCCAGGCGGCTTCGTCCCTCGGAAAGGTCGACCAGCGCTTCACGGGAGGTCGTCTTGCCAACGTCGATGAAGGCTTCGTTGTAGACCTGCTCGTACTTGACCGCCGAACTCTCGATGTACGGGAACGCGACCTCGGCGCTGGACACCTTGAGGTAACCCCGGGTGGCCGTTTCGTCGGGTTGGCCGCAACCCGTCATGAAAAATAACAGGGCCGCACCGGAAAACGCTAATCGGAAGGGGACCCCGAACCTCGCCATGAATCGTCCTCAAGGATGGAGCGGGTCTCCTCGTTCCGTTTATCCGTGTAATAGGCGGACACGAACCGGAAGACCCCATAGAGAATGAGCACGCTGCCGAAAACCAGTCTCAATTGTTCCGTCTGTATGAACACCCGCAAAATGTAGCCGGTCAGGACCAGTACACCGGATACGCACATCGCCAGCGCGACTACGTAGCCGAGTGCCTGCCGAAATGACGTAATACGGATCATACGCGGGTGAAACGGAATCCACCGAGCGGGCGCTAACGGACATTGTTGTACATAACTTCACCGGCTGGTTCAGTGGCAGAATGCCACCTTGTCCAGCCTTCCGCGGATTCCGCTTCGATCCATAGCGGTCAAGCGGACGATCGCAGGAATCCATGAGCCCTGGTTTACTGTAGTTTCAATTCTAACTAAATAAGAAAGGCTGTCCCACGTTGTCAAGTAAAAGTTACGGCGGTCACGACCGGCCGTCCCCGCCCTTTTCGCACAGTTCGATCAGTACGCCGCTTGTACTCCGGGGATGCACGAAGGCGACCCGGACGCCTCCCGCCCCGATGCGCGGTTCCTCATCGATCAGCCGGTATCCTTGGTCACTCAGGATCTTCAACGATTCCGTCACGTCGTCGACTTCCAGGGCGATATGGTGGATGCCCTCTCCGCGCTTCTCGATGAAACGGGCAACCGGACTCTCCGGGCCCGTCGCCTCCAGAAGCTCCAGTTCGGTGTCTCCGGCAGGAAGGAAGGCCACGTTGACGCCGTCGCTCTCCACGGACTCCCGGCCGTGCAGCGGCAGCCCGAGAGTCTCGTGGTACAGGCGCAGCGCCTCGTCCAGGTCGCGCACTGCGATCCCGATATGGGCGACACGGGCGGGCGGGGACGACTGGGCCTTCTGAGTCGTCGCGGCCGGCAGGTCTGTACCGGAGATCTTCTTCGATGGCTTTCTCGACATAGTATTCGACCTCTCCATCATGCGGCCGGCAGTGCGTCGGTGTGGGCACCTCAGAACCGCTCCGGACGCGGCTCAGAACCGCTCGGGCCGCTGATATTCTCCGAAGACGCCGCGGAGCGTATCGCAGATCTCGCCCAGCGTGGCCCGCTTTCGCACAGCATCGATGATCAGCGGCATCAGGTTGTCCTGCGTGCGGGCCGTCGATTCGAGCGCCTCGAGCGCCCGCGCCGCGGCCTGCCCGTCCCGGGCCTTCTTGAAAGCGCGCACCCGTTCCACCTGGCGGGCTTCGATGGCCGGGTCGATGGGAAAAGGCGCCGGCCCCTCCTCCTCGCCGCCGGTAAAGCGGTTCACCCCCACGATGACCTGTTCTTCCCGTTCGACGGCCATCTGGTAGGCATAGGCGCTGCGGCTGATCTCCTCCTGGGGATAACCCGCCTCGATGGCACCCAGGGCGCCGCCGTAACCGTCGATGCGAGCCAGGTGCGCCTTCGCCGCCTCCTCGATCTCGCCGGTCAGCGCTTCCACGAAATAGGACCCGGCAAAGGGGTCCACCGTGTCGGCCACCCCGGTCTCGTGGGCGATGACCTGCTGCGTCCTCAGCGCCAGGGTCGCCGCTGATTCGGAAGGCAGGGCGAGGGCTTCGTCGAGACTGTTGGTATGGAGGGACTGCGTGCCGCCGCACACCGCGGCCAGGGCCTGCAGCGCCACCCGCACCACGTTGTTCTCCGGCTGCTGCGCGGTCAGGGTCGAGCCGCCGGTCTGGGTGTGAAACCTGAGCTGCCAGGATCGGGGGTTCTTCGCCCCCACCCGTTCCCGCATGAGCCGGGCCCACAGCCGCCGGGCCGCGCGGAACTTGGCCACCTCTTCAAAGAACTGGTTGTGGGCGTTGAAGAAGAAGGAGAGCTGAGGCGCGAAGGCGTCGACGTCCATCCCGGCATCCATGACCGCCTTTACGTACCCCAGCCCGTTGGCGAGGGTGAAGGCGACCTCCTGCACGGCCGTGGCGCCCGCTTCCCGTATGTGGTACCCGCTGATGCTGATGGGGTTCCATTTCGGCATGCTGCCGGCGCAGAACCGGATCAGGTCGGTGGCCAGGCGCAGGGAGGGACCGGGCGGGTAGATGAAGGTGCCCCGCGCGATGTATTCCTTCAGGATGTCGTTCTGGACCGTGCCCGCGAGCCGATCCAGCGGTACGCCGCGTTCCTCGGCCACCGCCGCGTAGAGCGCAACGAGCACTGTGGCCGTGGCGTTGATCGTGAGTGAAGTGCTGACCGATTCCTGCGGGATATCTTCGAAAAGGGTCCGCATGTCGTCGATCGTGGAGATCGCTACGCCCGTGCGGCCCACCTCGCCGGCCACCAGAGGATGATCGGAATCATAGCCGATCTGGGTGGGCAGGTCGAAGGCCACTGAAAGCCCGGTCTGTCCCTGGGACAGGAGATACCGGTAACGGGCATTGGTCTCTTCGGCCGAACCGAATCCCGCGTACTGCCGCATTGTCCAGAGCCGGCCGCGATACATGGTCGGGCGGATGCCCCGCGTAAAGGGATACTCCCCCGGCATTCCGATTTCGGCATCCGGATCGATGTCCGCCGTGTCCTCGGGCGTGTACAACCGCTTCACGGGAATGCCGGAGCCGGTCTCGAAACGGTCGCGGCGTTCGGGCAGCCGCTCCAGCGCCGGCTTCAGCTTCTGCTCTTCCCATGCTTTCCGGGCCGTTTCCAGGGCTTCCTTGCCAGCATCCATGACCGGTTAGTCCGCGTTGCAGACGGGTAGAAGGGTAGCTGAATGGACCCTGAAAACTACACCGGAATCACCCGGAAGTCAACGGGTTTGGGGGCGGCGGTCTCGCGTTGCGACGGACTGGTCAGGGAATCGTGTCAATCCTCACCGGATACCCTCAGGTAACCTCCGACCCGGTTGGCGGTGTCTCGCTGCCTGACATGACAACTGGTGTTTATTATTGCCCTTCGATACGGGAAAACCTGGTATTCATTTCAAAAATATCGATCACCGAGACCACGAAAACGGGCTCTGCCCATTATTTCAACCATTTCGTAAAACGGTCCTTCCAACACCGTGCGAACAAGGCGCAGACCGTCCAGTTCTACATTCCTGTTCAGGGGGATGAGACTAGGGAATCGCCCCCTTATCGACCGATGCGGCGTCATCCAAAGTTGCTTCGGGACCCCTGAGATGTTCCTCGATAGATAACAGTCGGTTTTCAATTGCCACGAAACGTCTGTCTATTGCCACGAAACGTCTGTCTATCGCTTCGAATCGACGATCTATCGCCTCGAATCGACGATCTACTGCCTCGAATCGACGATCTACCGCCTCGAATCGACTGTTCATGATCTGCAATCCAGCAAAGAAGACGACAATGATCGTCAAAATCGTTCCGACGAAACCACCGAGCATTACCCAATCCTTACGTTCCATCGTTTCTCCGGGACGGTGAATCTAAATCAGCCGTGGGTCCGGGCGTGCATTCCCCTTAGGTAGCAGCCCCTTATATAATGAAATAGCCGAGATCGAGTTCGGATATCTCGTAAGAAAAAACCAGTGGGTATGTGAGGAGTCTGACCGGCTGGCAGGATACGGTCTTAGGAGAGCCAGAAGACGACCGGGAGTGGTAATGGCTGCCCAGGACCGACAAGAAGCCCAGCCAGGGCCGGACAGGAGCCGACCAGGAGCCGACCAGGAGCCGGTTAGGAACCAGCGAGACCCAGTGCGGCGGCTTCGCCCTGCATGGCCTCGATGACGTTGGCGATGTGATCACCCAGATCTAGACCGAGGCTTTCGGCCCCTTCGACGATGTCCTCGCGGGAAACGGCGCGGGCGAAGGCGATGGCCTTCATCTTCTTGCGCACGGATTTCACCTTCACCTCGTGTACGCTTCCGGAGGGGCGCACGAGGGCGACGGCGGTGATGAAACCCACGAGTTCATCCACGGCGAAGAGCGCCTTGTCCATCAGGCTGCGCCGTTCGAGGCCGAGGTAGGTGGCGTGGGACTTGATGGCGTAGATGACGTCCTCGGGATAGCCTTTCTCCTCCAGGATTTTCGCCCCGCGCATAGGATGGTCCTTGGGGTCGGGCGTGGCTTCGTAGTCGAAGTCGTGCAGCAGGCCCACGATGCCCCATTTCTCCTCGTCCTCGCCGTACTTCCTGGCGTAGTGGCGCATGGCGGCCTCCACGCCCAGGGCGTGCTTCCGCAGGCTGTCCGTCTTCGTGTGCTCGTGCAGCAAGGCGATTGCGTCGTCGCGGTTCAATACGATTCCCTTCTCAGTGGGTGGCCTATTGAGTGGGCGGACTGGTGAATGGGCGGACTGGTGAATGGGCGGACTGGTGAATGGGCGGCCTACCGGACGACGGCCCGGCCGTAGTAGTAGGGCAGGGCCTGGGCGGAGGGTCGGTAGGACCAGGCCAGCCGGGCCTTGCCGATGTTGGCCCCGGGGCCGGCATCGGTCTCGTCGCCGTCGTAGATTACCACGTTGAAGCCGATGGTCTCGCCGGTCTGCGGCGCCGCACCACCCGGCATGTCGGCCCAGGGGATAGCGGTCTCGATCACATAGCCGGTTTCTGTGAACCTGGAAGCCACCCGCATGCCCGGCGCCGTCTTCTCGATCACGCCCTGGCGCGCGTCGGCATCCCGTGCCGCCCGGGGTTCGGGTCCCGCCGTGGTGCCGGGAAAGATGCCCGCCTTGAAGACCGTCAGTGTGTTGTCGCTCCGGCCGGAGGGGTCGACGCAGATCTCCACGGCATCGGAACGCCAGTGGCCCTTGATGTCGTCCGGCGCGATGTTGCAGACCACCTCGTCGTCCCGCACGTCCACGGCGACGTACAGGTTCTCATGGTCGTAGGCTGCGCGGAACACCGCGCTGCAGTCGTCGTCGCCGCCCGGCAGGGAACCCGACCAGATGTGGTCCGACGGGATGGGTTGGGGCGCGATCCCCGCCCAGTCTGCAAGGTCGCCGTCGATCTCCATGGGACCCGCCGCGAGGGTGAGATCCATGACCGGCAGCACGTCGATCATGCCGCTACTGTCAACGGTTGGTCCATCCCCGTCCGGATCTTCCACCGGGACGGCCGACAGCCGCACCGGAAAGCTGCCCTGCGCGACGTCATCCGGCACGCGCACGGTGAAGGCGACCGTCGTCTCGCCAGGGCCCGGCAACTCGTAGTCCACCTGCATGGGGCTGTCCGTCCACCCCTCGGGAAGTTCGAGCCTTACCCGGCCCGACGCGCCGTCGGGGATCCGGCTGACGACCTCCGCCTCCAGGGTACCGGTCATGCCCGATCCGATAGACAGCGCGGCGGGCAACAGGTCCGCGACCCATGATACCTGGTGCTCCTCGGCCCACCGACGGTAGCGGACGATGTCCGAGCGAGGCACCATGCCGATGGACAGCGGTTCCGTCGAAGGCGGAGGACCCAGGACGATGCCGGTATCGCGTGGCCCCTCCAGGCCGCCGAGGAGGGTATTGAGGCCCTTCGGCGAAGGCGGCACGAGGGTCTTGACCAGCATGAACGCCTCCGCCCCGGCACCACGCGGCGGTACCGTAGCCCTACGGTCGAAACCCTGCGACCGGAAGTTGCGCAGGGCCAGGGACTTGATCTCCGCGTAGCTCATGAAGCGGCTGGGTGAGATGTCGCCCGTGGGTATGAAGAAGGCACCCAGCCGGCGGGCGTTGTAGTACAGTTTCACCGGCTGCCATGTACGCAGATACTCGTCCTCGATCTGCGCCGGAAACTGATCGGGATCGGCCGCGGCGGTGAAGGCCTCCGTTGCGAGCCGTGCCGCCACCTGGTGATGGCCGTGGGTGCCCGGACCGGGCCACATGGTCACGATGACATCCGGACGAAGCAGGCGGACCATCCGCACGACCCTGCCCAGCGTGTCCTCGTAGCCCCACACGTCGTAGGTGGCCTGGTCGCTCAGCGTGTAGAAGAAATCGGTCTTGTCCAGGAAGTAGACCAGGTCCACCCCGTACTCGGCCGCGGACCGGCGGATCTCAGCCTCGCGGAGTATGCCCAGCGAAGGTCCGAGCTCCCGGCCGATGGCGTTGCCGCCGCCCTCGCCGCGCGTGATGAGCACGATGCCCGCCTTCGCGCCGCCGTCGAGGACCTCGCGCGCGAAAGTGGCCGTGACCCCGCTTTCATCATCGGGATGGGCACCAATGTAGAGCAGGTCTACTTTCAGCAAGTGGTCGGATCGCATCTGTTCTATGGGCTGTGCGAAGACAGATCCGGACAGCGTCAGGGGAAGCAGGGCGAAGGCAAGCCATCTTCCCGCAAGTAAGCATAGGTCTCGCATCATTTCATGTCGCATCCGAGATAACGAGCGGGCATCACCAGCGTCGAATATCGCAAATCTGCTCACGGCAACAGTTTCATCACCGCTACGGCAAGTGCAACGATGATTCCAACGGTCCAACGTAACCCGTTGACGCTGTTCCTTACATCCTCTTTGATTTCCCTGCGGAAATCGCGCAGGTCATCCCTGAAGCTTTTCTGCAGGTCATCGCGAGTGGACTGAATCCTGGCGTCCATGGACTGTATTCTGTTATCCATGGACTGTATCTTGTCGTCAATGGATCTGAATCTTTCATTGGTATGCACGATTACCTTTGCAATCAAATCACGGATACCCTGAATATCTTCTTCGACCTTGGCAAACGATTTCTGCAGCGTGGCAGTCAGGCCCTCGAAATTCGATTTGATCGTGTCCATGTCCGACTCCAGGGCCGATATCCTTTGATCGAAATCGTCGGTGTGATCTGGTACTTGTGGTTTATTCAATTTAAGCCTCCGTTGTGGATTGTTCAAGGATAACCATGGTGGCCGTTCTCTGACCGTTGCCACATCGATGAATGCCCGCTATATAAGGTTAGTCGCTGGTAATTTCCGCATTCTCGTGTCTTGATTTGTTTTACTCACCTCGGAGGGATATCCACATGGGCGATCTGATCGTCGTTCATCCCGACTTCGACGGGGTATGGCCCTTTGCCGCAGCCCATTTCCATACCCTCTGGCCCGATGCCGAACTGATCCGCCCGGCGCACGGGGACGACCGGCCCCTGGGCGAAGTCGTGGCGGACGCGGGACCTGCGGACCGTGCGGGGAGCGTGACACGGCTGGCCACCCTCGGCATATCGGTGACCGTCGAATGTCTACGGAATTTCGGTGCGCTGGAGGAAGCGACTTTCCAGGCCGCCTGCGGCAGGGGGCTGGACGAGGCATGCGACGCGTACCTGGCGGAAGCCGGCGTCGCCGTTTACGTCCATCCGAGCGAAGGTTTCTGGTCGCAGTCCGTGGCGGAATTCGGGCTGGCGCTGACATTGTGCGGTTTGCGGCGGATCCCCCAGCTGCACCGGGAGATCATCGACGGACAGACGCCCTGGGACTACGAGCCGCCCGGCGGCCGGGGCCTGCCCGGAGCACGGGGCCAGCAGTTCGGCGACGATCCCGCCTTCGCGAGCGGCACGCTGGCCGGCAAGCGGGTGCGGATCGTGGGGGCCGGCAACATCGCCAGCCGATACGCGAGCTTCGCGTCCATGCTGGGCGCCGACGTGGCGTCCTGGGACCCCTACGCCACCGAACCGGGCTTTCACCGCGCCGGCGCGCGCCGGATCTACCACCTGGATCAGCTGGTTTCGGATGCGGAGGTGTTCGCGCCCATGGTGCCGCTTACCGAATCCACGCACGGCCTGGTCAAAGCCGGACACATCGACGCGCTGCCCCGCGGGTGCCTCGTGGTGCTGGTCACCCGAGCCCTGATCTGCGACATGGAAGCGGTCCGACGTCGGGTCCTGGCCGACGAATTGAGCCTGGCGGCGGACGTGTGGGACATGGAACCCCTGCTCCTCGGCGATCCGCTGCTCGGGCGCCACAACGTCGTGCATACGCCGCACAACGCCGGCCGAACGATCGACGCGAACCGGGCCTGGGCAGAGAAACTGGCCGACCAGTTCGGGCCTCGGTAGCAGCCTGCCGCCAGCCTGGCCATGCATTGAATGTTGAAAGGATGTGGATAACTAAGGGAGCGGGAGGTGAATCAGGAGTGGATAACGTGTGGAAAACCTAAGTGGAGATCGGACTGACTGCACTGACTACTACCAAGTCGTCTACCGTTTATGTGTTGAGTCAGGATACTTCGAAGCTTCCGAACATTAAACCATACACCCTTCTTAACATGGAATAATTGCCATGAATACGTTGCCAAACTTAATCGAGTAGTCAGTATTGTTGCACAATTCACACACAAATTTTGAGCAAAATTCACAGATTTAATCAACAATCTATATGAGATCAAAGTATTGCTATAAGAACATTTCGTAAATAATTGTTATTAATAGTGATAGAGTATGGCAATGAATAGACTTTCTCGTAACAACAATTACTATATTCACGTTTTGAACGTCCTTTATACCGATAAAATGCAGAATAGTGAAATTTGTTATTTCATAATACTGACATATATCACAACTATATTCTAATTATTATTGTTTTTGTTTAGTATTATTGGATATACATCGGTTTCCGATTTCGGTGTGATTTTTCCATCACAAATCCGCCCTGCCGATTGCACGAAATGCTTGATATTGCTTGACAAAAGCACTGTTTGTTGCGTAGAATTGCGTATCGTGATGAAAGCGAATGACATTCCCTGTTTCCTCGTGTTACCTCGCATGAGCCGGTGATTCAACGAAGGTGAGCATCGTGCAGATCAACAACCTGAGAGAACTTTCCGATCGCTACGTGTCCGTGGTGAGAAACCTGTGCCGTTTGACGTACATAGCCAGGCTGGATGAGTGGCAGGGGCTGGACATGACCGTGCCCCAGGTCAAGACTCTGATCCTGCTTGAGCACGCGGGTCCGCTCAGGATGGGCCAGTTGGCCGGTTCCCTGGGCAGTGGCCTTTCCACGACCACGACCATCGTGGACCGCCTGGTAAAAAAGCAGTTGGTTCAGCGGGATTCGGACCCGAACGACCGGAGAGTCGTAAAGTGTGAACTTACCAAGAACGGCCGGGTGGCGACCGATATGTTCTGGGAGCACATTAAAACCAGGGCCCTGAAGGCGTCCGATCAGTGGGACCTGGAGCAGTTCGAAAAGGTGGTCCAGTCGCTCGAACTGATCTGGTGTACCGAAGAAGATCTCCGGACGAGCGACGACGCCGCATCGACGGCCGCCGCTTCCGGTTAAGGGTGCGGCCCCAGATCCGCCGCGCTTCTACAGATTCCGGTTCGTTACTCTTTATTGCCTCGGTTCTACCCTACCTTAGCCTGCATCTAGCCGCATCCATCCGGCGATTTGCCTGCTTCTTTAGTCCTGCATCTTCGATCCTGGGCCCAACCTGCGATCAGCCTGCATCTACTCCACGTCTTGCCCACAATTTGCCCACACCTTAGACCACGTTTAGTCTGACCGCTTCGTCTGATTCCCAATGCGCACCTGACTCACGGCCAGGCGACGGCCCTTGAGATCCATTTCGATTTCAGTTTTTATTCATTCCACAGAGGTGTCGACATGAGATTCAGGTTAACGATAAAGTGTGAACCCGCCGGGGATGGAACGTCGCCCAATATACTTCCCTAAGAATCGGAAGCGTTGAACTAAGCGGTCATCTCGAGCTACGTCTCACGCCGACCCAGGTTATTTGCATACGCTGCGGGCTGTCGCCCGAATACCGCCTTCGCGAGGGACGATCATGGTCACGAAATGACCGTGACTACCTATGCCCGAAGGCGGTTTTTTATACTAAATCACGAAATATCACATTATATATTCCGATATTCACGTTTATAGCATATATTGAACTGTTTTTCCATGTGTGTGTAACGGCCAAATCACTATTTTGTAAAGACCGGGTAACGGTCGATTCCTCATGGCACGCGTCAAGGCGTGCGTCGAATTTACATTTACCGGGCTACATCGGTGCGCCGGGATCATACGGCGGGTGCAAGACAGAGTCCGCGAAAAGTGTACGGTGCACCCGGCGGTGCCGATGCGGTGGATGCTCTGCACCGTGCACCCCTTCCCCCGCCGCAAGTAGGAGCCCCGGCAAGTACAAAGCGACCGAAACACGGCAGGTTCCATCATGGTATGCATTGCATGGAGAAAGGTAGATGGGTAGGGATCTCGAGCTTCCGGACACGGAAATGACCATTCTGGAGAGCATCCGGAATCTTCTGCGGGCCTGGTTTATCATCTGGCTTATTCTGACATTGCTGGGAACCTTTGGCCTGATCGTTTTGTGCGCTGAAATCCTGACCAGGGGATGACAACCCGTGACCGGCGGTAAGATCCACCGGCGGTCGGCGGCGGACCGGCACGCAGCGTCGGACGGGTCGTTTCGTTGTCCAGTTGGCCCTTTGCGGGAATCGAGGTGAACGACGCAGAATCAAAACTCGAGTATCGGACGCAGTATGGATGCAGCACGGTGATACAGGACGGATGAACATCAAGACAAGGTCAGGACATGAGCGAGAACAAAGATAAGACACCGCGTGGCAAGCAGGGTAATTCCACGACGGAAATCAAGCGGTCTATCGATCGCATCGAAGGGATCTGTACCACGGGACCGAGAGCATTTGGGTGCGGCTGGGGAAGGTAGAGGAGAAGCTGAACCAAGTCGCCACGAAGTCGTTTATCCTAACCGTGGTGCTGTCCGGTGTGGTGGTGTTCAGCGCCATCGTATTCGCCATCCTGCGGTATCTTGAAAACTGATCAGATAAGCATTCCTCGCACGGTTTCTTCGCTTGTACCCGCTGGACTGAAATACCCAACGCATATTCGGGAAGACCGCCGCGCAAAAACAAAAAACCCCGAAATGCCCTTGCTAAAAGGCTCTTCGGGGATAGGTGCCGGTTCTTTCGGCAAACAACCGAGACTCAATGCGAATAGCGGTACGGGGAATCGAACCCCGGTTTGATGGCTGAGAACCACCCGTCCTAACCACTAGACGATACCGCCACGTTGTTTTAGTAGAATATACCCCTTTCACCCTCTGGCGTCAAGCCATCGGGCCGCGGTGACACCGCGCCGCCGGCATCCTCATCCTTGTATTCCCGCGGGACATGCGCACTGGGGGGCAGGGATTCGAACCCCGATTCCATGGTCCAGAGCCATGTGTCCTACCCTTGAACGACCCCCCAATCGGACCGGCGGACGACCGGGAGATTTCCCCGATTGCCACCGCGTTTAAGATAGGGATACCACTCCGAAAATCAAGTAAAATCAGGGTTATACGCGCTCGTAGGGATCGAAGAGGCGCTCGTATTCCCGCAGGGCGTAGCGGTCCGTCATACCCGCGATGTAGTCGCAGACCCTGCGCTCGAGCGGCTCGTCCTCGCCGTGCGGAACGCCGGCCGGTGGAAGCTGGCGCGGGTCGGCCGTATACTCGTTGAAGAGACTTTCGATGAACCGGGTCGCCTTGCGGGACATGCGGATCAGCCGGTAGTGCCGGTAGAAGTTCTCCATCAGGAATGCGCGGAGCTGCTGGTTCTTCCCGGCCATGGACGGGCTGTAGTCCACCACGGGGACTTCGAGGGTGCGTACCTCGTCCGGCGACTTCACCCCGTGGCGTTCCAGGTTCTCGTGGGTCGTCCGGACCACGTCCATGATCATCTGGTTGATCAGCGCGCGGATAATCCGGTACCGCTTGCGCGTGGGATCGAGGTCGCGGAGCTTTTCCACCTCCTCGCGGATCGCCCCGTCCCAGATCTCCAGGTCGGTGAGCTGGTCCAGGCTGAGTATGCCCGCGCTCACGCCGTCGTCCAGGTCGTGCGAGTTGTAGGCGATCTCGTCGGCGACGTTGGCGATCTGGGCTTCCACCGAGGCGAACTTCCCGGGCTGGAATTCCTCCTCGTCAAAGCCGTGCGGGGCGTTATGCTTCGCGATGCCCTCGCGCGTCTCCCAGGTTAGGTTCAGGCCCTGGAAGGACGGATAGCGCCATTCAAGCAGATCGATGATGCGCAGGCTCTGCCGGTTGTGCTGGAACCCCCCGCAGTGCTTCATCAGGCCATCGAGGGCATCCTCGCCGCAGTGGCCGAAGGGGGGATGGCCCAGGTCGTGGGCCAGGGCGATGGCGGCCGCCAGGTCCTGGTTGGCGCCGAGGTTCCGTGCGATCGTTTCGGAAACGCCCGCTGTCTCCATGGTGTGGGTGAGGCGCGTCCGGTAGTGATCGCCCTCGTGGTACACGAAGACCTGGGTCTTGTATTCGAGCCGGCGGAAGGACTTCGAATGCACGATCCGATCGCGGTCCCGCTGGAAGGGCGTCCGCCACGGGGCTTCCTCCTCGGAATGCCTCCGACCCCGGCTCGTGCTGCTCTTCTCGGCATAGGGCGCGAGGGTGCGTTCTTCCATTTCTTCCAGCCGGGTTCTGTCGACGATCATCCGGTGTCCTCCGGAGCGGGTTCATCAGGACGCGGCATCGGGCGCCCGAGGTATCCAGGCGCGGCGGTCACGTGCCGGTCACGTGCCGGTCACGTGCCGGCGATCAGGGAGCCGCCCGGGTCGATGTCCTGGATCATGGTGGCGTTGAAGGCCTCCAGGCACAGGTGGCTCCTCAGATCTTTATGGTCGGGATTGTCCCACAGGTTCTCGAACTCCCAGGGGTCAGTGGCCAGGTCGTAAAGCTCGCCCTTGCCGTGGGTGTGGTACAGCACCAGCTTGTACTGCTCGTTCCGGTACATGGTGGCATAGTCATGCGTATCGTTGGAGACGGCGTCGAAATACTCGCTGCGGACGAAGGACCGGTTGTACCCCGGGTCCACCGTGCCGTCCAGGATGGGCAGCAGGCTGCGGCCCTGGAAATCCTCGGGAACGTTTACGCCGGCGATATCCAGCATGGTCGCCGACATGTCGATCAGTTCAACCAGCGCATCGCTCCGTAAATCCGACACCATATGGCCGGGGTGGGAGAAGATCAGGGGCACGCGCACCAGGCCTTCGTAGAACCGGCAGCCCTTCCACAGGAGCCCGTGGTCGCCCAGGCATTCGCCGTGGTCGCTGGTGAAGATGATCACGGTGTTCTCCCGCTGCCCGGTGCGTTCGAGCTCGCCCAGGATACGGGCGAACTGGTCGTCGATCTGCTTGATCATAGCGTAGTAGAGGGCCTGCTGCTTCTTGCCGTCGAAGGTCATCGGGTGCCGGGCCTCCGACTGGAAGAACACTTCCTTTAGTTCATCCTGTTGGGCCAGGTCGCTCAGGTGGAAGTACGGGCCGGGCATATCATCCGGTTCGAACAGGTCGGCGTAGACGCGGGGCGGGATAAAAGGCGGGTGGGGATCGTAGGGGTTGAGCGTCAGCATCCAGGGCTTGTCGGGCGCCCGGCGCTCGGTGATGAACTCCAGGGCGCACTCGGTGACCCAGGTCGTCTGGTGGAGATCGGGCGGGACCCGGTCCTCGCTCGCCCGCAGGGCGTCGAGATCGCCGCCGCGCTCGCCTACCCAGTCGGCGTAGTCATGCCCTTCCGGCCAGTCGTCCCGCGGCGCGTGGCTGAACCGCCAGTACCGGTAGCCGTCATCCATACGGGGTTCGGTGCGCTTCCCCGCGCTCTGGAGGTGGAACTTGCCCACCAGGCCGCAGTCGTACCCGCTGTCTGCCAGCAGTTTGGAGATCAGGGGAGGCGGATTCTCGAAGACGCCGTTGCCGTTTCGTGTATTGTGGATCCGCCCGGGATACATGCCCGTCATGAAGCTCGACCGGCTGGGCGTGCAAATCGGGCTCTGGCAGTATGCGCGCGTAAATGCGACGCCTTCACGCACCAGGCTGTCCAGCGTCGGCGTGCTCACATGGGGATTGCCGAGCGCGCCGATCGTGTCGAAACGCTGCTGATCCGTGCAGTACCAGAGAATGTTTGGGCGTACAGGCATGTTGCGTTGCACGCGCCGCCCTCAGGCTTTACGGGGCAGGCTGCGTGGTGGCTTCTTCCTCTCCGCCCATGGACGCGTCCGAGTCACCGTCTTCCGCGCCCTCGTCGTCCATGCCGCCTTCACCTTCGTCCATGCCGCCTTCACCTTCGTCCATTTCGCCTTCGCCCATCTCGCCTTCACCCATTTCGCCTTCGTCCATCTCGCCTTCTTCCATTTCCGGGGCATCGGCGGCCATGACGTGGAGCATGTCGCCTACCGCGGCGCCGATGTCGGTCGCGGCGTTGCCGCCGTTAATGGCGATCTGTAGCGTGCCGGACTCCTCGTCCATCCGGGCGAGCCAGGCGCCTTCGGCCACATCGCCGTAATCGGTGACCATGGGCATGACGAGGGTCTGTTCGTTATGGGTCACCGAAATCCAGCCGTCGGTGGCGAATCCAGCTTCCATCAACTGATCGCTCGTGGCGTTCGTGTTGATATTGGCGAACTCCTCGCTGATACTGCTGACCTCGACGTTGATCATGGCAACGTCCATGGCCATCTCTTCGGTTGCCGCCTCTTCCATGGCCGCATCTTCGGCCCCGCCGCAGCCATAGAGGCCGAACGCGCCTACCATACAGGCCAACAGGTATGATGTAAACCGCTTCATGATCATATTCCTTTCACGTGGAAATCCCATCGTGGTGGATTGGAAAAAGTGACGCTTTGTAATGTAGAGGATAATACGTACTGCGCTGACTTCTTTGTCATCGGCTATACGTACTTTATTTATAGGGTATATAACTCAAATTCGCAACTATTAATCGCTTGAATTGCTACCGAATTGCTACCGGGACCGGCGGCCGGGGATCAGGTCACGCGCCGGATTCGGCGGTGGCGGCGCCATGCTCGGCGGTGGCGGCGAGTTCCGCCCACTGCCTGCGTCCCACTTCCTTGACCCGGCCGTCGTCCCACTTGCCCAGGGGCCGGTAGGAAGGATGGCCCGGTCGGTCCTGGCAGGGATTGTGCCGGGTGTTGTAGCAGCAGATGAGGCTCCACCTCGGGTCGTCGCTCTCGTTCGGGTCCGAACGGTGCAGCACGTTCGCGTGGAAGAACAGCGCCGTGCCGGGTGACATTTCGCAGTACACGTGGTCCAGGTGCTCCAGCGCGAGTTCCACCCGCTTCGGGTCGGCTCCCACCTGGGTGCCGTACCGACCGTGTTCGATCCGGCCCAGGCGGTGCGAACCCCGTATGACCTGGAGGCAGCCGTTGCCCCTGTGGGCCCGGTCCACCGCGATGTAGCAGCTGGCCATGTCGGGATAGAGCGCCTGGTTGTGGTACCAGTATCCGTAATCCTGGTGCCACTCCCACGCGCCGCCGACGCGGGGTTCCTTGACCATCATCTTGTAGTGGTACAGGTAGACCTCGTCACCCATGAGCCGCTCCAGCGTATCAACCATGCGCCGGCCGTGGCAGATGGCGTTGTAGATGTCCTCCCGGTCCGTGTCCGAGGTCAGCCACAGCTTGCTTTCGCGGCCCTCGGTATCCTCGGCGGCGCGGACGAGCGAGGCCTTCTCACCGTCGTGACGGCCCACGTTGAGGAGGAGTTCCATTTCTTCCTCGTCGTAAAGACCGTCCACCATCAGGTAGCCGTCTTCCCGGAACCTTTTCTCGTGTTTTTCGGTGAGGCGGAACATGATTTGCTCCAAGATGGACGTACGGTGCTTGCCTGGCGACGCCGGCGGCATCCCCGGCGGCGTGGTCGGCGCGGACGGCGCGCCCCTACACGCCGATGCGGTCTCGGTGGCGCCGTTCGACGTGGTGCGCGACCGAGCGGCACACCCGGGAGATCCCTTCGCCGATGAGCGACTGGTCGAGGAAGCTGTAACACAGGCGGAACTGGTTCGCGCCTCGGCCGTCGGTGTAAAACGAAGGCCCGGCCACGTAAGCCACCTTCTCATGCTCGACGGCCCATGCCAGCATCGCCGTGGAGTCGATCCCTTCGGGCGCGGTCAGCCACACGTAGAACCCGCCATCCGGGCGGGTCCAGGTCAGGCCGGGCGGGGCGTGCTCCTTCAGTGCGTCCAGGGTAACGTCACGCTTGGCCTGGTATAGCGCCCTGGACAGCACGATCTGGGAGTCCATCAGGCCCTGGCGGCCGTATTCGTAGACGATGCGCTGCCCGAGAGTGCTGGAACACTGGTCGCTCCCCAGCTTCGCCTGGCACAACTGGGCGATGACGGGTGGCGGCGCCGCGATCCAACCGAGGCGGATACCCGGCCCGAAGATCTTGGAGAAGGTGCTGACGAACAACACACCATCGGGATTCAGCGCCTTGAGCGAAGGTGGGGGTGCGTGCTCGAAGTACAGTTCCGCATAGGCGTGGTCTTCCAGGATGGGGATGTTGAACCGGTCGGCGAGTTCGACCAGCCTGCGCCGCCGTTCCAGGG
This sequence comes from Gemmatimonadota bacterium, assembly GCA_026702745.1. NCBI lineage: Bacteria > Pseudomonadati > Gemmatimonadota > Gemmatimonadota bacterium. The sequence continues at coordinate 41,218 of JAPPBT010000025.1, read as the reverse complement.
GCATGGTCACACCGCCCGGGTTCTGAAACGTCGGCATGGTGTAGATCAGCTTGGCCCGCTTGCCCCGGCGTTCCAGTTCCGCAAGCTGCACTTCCAGGAGGTCCACGCGCATGCCTTCGTCATCGATATCCACCGCGACGAAATCCACGTCGTAGCACCGGAAGACCGAGAACGCGGTCAGGTAGGTGGGGGCTTCCACGACGATGACGTCACCTGGGTTGAGCAGCATCTTGGCGATGAGGTCCATGGCCTCTATGCCGCCCGTGGTGACGATAATGTCGTCCACGGTGGCGGTCACGCCCTCGACGGGCCCCATCCGGCCGGCGATCCACTCCCTCAGGGCCGTGTAACCCGCCGTGGGACCATATTGAAGCGACATGCTGCCGTGCGTTTCGAAGACCTGGACGGCGACTTCCTTCATCGCCTCCATGGGAAACGTGGCATCGTCCGGCAAGCCGCCTGCAAAGGAGAGCACGTCCGGCCGTTCCGCCAGCTTGAGCAGCTCAATGACCGCGGTATCGCCAATGAGATCCATGCGGTCCGCATATACATCCCGCCATTCCATCAATAACCCCCTGCGTAAATCCTTTGCATACGTACAACCGTGATCGAACCGAACCGCGGCCGGCCCTGCGTCCGTCGATCGGTTAGAGGCACCCGGCCGGTCACTGGATTCCTCACGTTCGACGATCCTTCGAGACCGCTGCGCGCGTGCATTATTTTACGGTCCGGACCGTGGGAAAACAAGACCAAATTTCCTTGACACAGGTGTGGATGCATGTCTAATCATGGCCTTCAAATGGTGGTCAATGTTGATCATCGTGTCATGATATTCATCGTATACACGGTTTCATGTGGTCATGGTGTACAATGTGTATACGGTGCATAATGTGTGCATAATGTGTGCATCGTGTTCCAGCACGCCCATCTACCGCTTCGCGAGGTATATACATGGCCGAGGACAGCCAGGTCGTAGCCAGTTTCCAGAAAAACAGCCAGGAAGAGTTCCGCTTCACCATCACGTCCTTCCGCGGTAACGAGTACGCCGATATCCGGATCTACTACGAGAACGACGGCGATTTCCTGCCCAGCAGGAAGGGCATCACCGTCTCACCGGAGGCATGGAAATCCTTCCGTTCCTGTCTCGACGAGCTGGAATCGGAACTCAAGGAACGCAACCTGCTCAAGGACGAAGAAGGAGAAGGCTGACTAGCGGCCGCCGGTCCGGCCCCGCCGATCACTCCGGGCGCGCTAACTAGCCCACCCGGTGCCCTTGCCCGGCGAGGAAGCACTCCGGGTCGTGGCGAATGGGAAGATAACCCGTGCTCATGAGGAACTCGCCGACGATCTCGGGGCCCATGAAGCGGAAGGTTTTTTTGAACACCGCCACCCATTCGTCCAGCGAAGCGCAGGTCTGGTCGTTCAGCCAGGCCGCGAAGGATCCGTGTTCCGCCCGGATCTTCTGGATGACCCGCGCGTTGTGGATGGCCGCGTCGATCTTGAGCCGGTTCCGGATGATGCGGGCGTCCCCGAGAAGGCGCGCTCGATCCTCGTCGCCATAGGCCGCGACACAGTCCACGTCGAACCCCTCGAAGGCCTCCCTCAGCGCCTTTCGCTTCTTCAACACCGTCAGCCAGCTCAGTCCGGCCTGGTTGATCTCCAGCACCAATCGCTCGAAGAAATCGTCGTCCCGGGTCAGGGGAAAGCCGTACTCGTCGTCGTGGTAGGCGGCCAGTATGGGGTCCTTGAACGTCCATGCGCAACGCTTCCGGTCATCGGTCTCTTCGACGAACTCACCCGTCCGGAAGGGGTGGTTGTCCACCCCGGTGATCCACGTCTCGGGCAGGTGCCGTACACAGTTCATCAGGGCCAGGTGCGTATAGGTGGGCGTGATGATGAAACGGGTGACGGAGGTATTCGCGAACCAGTCGATCCGGTCGTGCCCCATGCCCGGGGTGTTCAGGATCACCCCCACGAGGAACCGCATGAACGCCCCGTGGCTCACCAGGACGACGCATTCCCCCGTGTGGCCGAACTCGTCGTGGATCCTACGGGCGACCCGCTCCGCCCGGGCCTGGGCCGCGTCGTAGTCCTCCCAGGGACGGCACTTCCACCATCCCTCCTCGTCGAACTCGTCGCCGAGACGGACGCCCGGAAAGCCACGCTCGATTTCAGAGCGCTTCATGCCGGGCCTGCCTTCATAGTCCGCATTGCCCACGCCGGACTGGACCCCGCCCTGTTCGTGGAGGTCGATCCACGCCTCCACGGACCGACCCGTCTGGCGGATGTAGGGGGCGATGGTTTCCAGGGTGCGGAGGAACGGACTGACGAATACGCGCGTGGGGCGAAGGTGGCGGATGCGGTTTACGAGGTACTCGGCCTGCCGGTATCCGAGGGCGGACAGGGCGGGATCGTCGGTGCGCTCTTCCTGCGGACGGGCATTGTTCTCGGATTCCGCGTGGCGGATGATGTAGAGTTCCATGGGGTCGGGCGGTCTTTCTCCTGGAAGGCGGGCGGTGGTTGTGGAAAATGGGTCGGCACCGGCACAGTTGACGGGTTGGCGGACAAGTTGGTTGACAGGTCGGCGTCGACGACCGCGGACCCGCTTCGCAGCGGCACGATTCCAACACGGCGGACGCGCCGTCCGCTCGAACCGACATAAGGTATATTCCCGGTCCTGCTCTCGAAAGGAAAAGGTTTGACAGGCTGGACGGCGCGGGTTAAGGTTCCCACCTGATTCCGAACGGCTCATTCTCCGCCTGGAGCGTGCCTAAATGGAAGGATCCGGCCGGCCCTACGTCGAATACCGCAAGGTCAGCAAAAGCTATGACGGAACGACCACGGTAGTTGACGGCGTCGACCTGGACATCCGCAAGGGAGAGTTTCTCACCCTCCTGGGTCCTTCCGGTTCGGGCAAGACCACCTGCCTCATGATGCTGGCCGGCTTCGAGACGCCCACCTCCGGCGAGATCCTCGTGGACGGCCGCTCCATCCACAACCTGCCGCCCCGCAAGCGCGGCATCGGCATGGTGTTCCAGAACTACGCCCTCTTCCCCCACATGACGGTGGGGGCCAATCTCGCTTTTCCTCTCGAGGTCCGCGGAATGGACCGCGGCCAGTGCCGGGAACGGGTGGAACGGGTCCTGCAGCTGGTGCAGCTGGAAGGATTCGAGCACCGGCGTCCCGGCCAGCTTTCCGGCGGGCAGCAACAGCGCGTGGCCATCGCCCGCGCCCTGGTATTCGATCCCGAACTGGTCCTCATGGACGAACCCCTCGGCGCGCTGGACCGCCGGCTCCGCGAGGAAATGCAGTACGAGATCCGCCGCATCCACAAGACGTTGGGCGTCACGGTCGTGTACGTCACCCACGACCAGCAGGAGGCCATGGTCATGTCGGACCGCATCGCCGTGCTGCGGGACGGCAGGGTCGAACAGGTGGCCGATCCCGAGACGCTCTACGAGGAACCGCAGCGCTCCTTCGTGGCCCGTTTCATCGGGGAGAACAACCGGCTGCACGGCAAGGTGATGGGCATCGAGGGGGACATATGCGAAGTGTTCGTGGGCGGTGAGATCATCGAGGCGATCCGCATCGCGCCTTGCCAGGTGGGCGACACCGCAACGCTTTCCATCCGACCCGAGCGCGTGGCCGTCTCGCCGAAATCCGGGCTTTACACCAACGAAATGGTGGCCCTGATCGAGGATATCACGTTCCTGGGCGACTACCTGCGCCTGCGTGTCTCGGTGTGCCGCACGTCCGATTTCATCATCAAGATACCCAATACCGTCGGCCACGGCGCCCTGCTTGCGGGCGACAAGATCCTCATCGGGTGGACGCCGACCGACTGCCGGGTACTCGACCCCGAAACGGAAGGAAAAGGCGAATGACGCACATGTTCACCATGAGACGACGCTTCCCGCTTCCGGCCCTGGCCACACTGCTTCCGGGCCTGGCCGTGGCTGTACTGGTCCTTCTGCTTTGCGGACATGCCGCCGCGCAGGAGCGGACACTGACGCTGGTGAGCTGGGGCGGCGCATACGCCCGCGCCTGCGAGAAGGGATACATCGAACGTTTCGAGCGGGAAACGGGGATCGACGTTCAGATCGAAGACTACAATGGCGGCCTGGCGCAGATCCGAGCCCAGGTCGACGTGGGCAACGTGTACTGGGACGTCGTCGACATGGAACTGCCGGACATGGTAAGGGGCTGCGACGAAGGTCTCCTCGTACCCATCGACGTCGACGAACTGGCCCCGGGCGCCGACGGAACTCCGGCGGCGGACGATCTGCCCGAAGACGGCCTCACGGAATGCGGCCCGACCAACCTGTTCTACTCGACGGTCGTCGTCTACAACGACGCGCGGATCGGGACATCGAAACCTGCTTCCATCGCGGATTTCTTCGACCTGGAGAAGTTCCCGGGAAGACGGGGCATGCGCCGCTCCCCGCTGGCGAATCTCGAGTTCGCCCTGATGGCCGACGGCGTCGCGGCGGACGAAGTCTACGCCACGCTGGACACCGAAGCGGGCGTGCGCCGGGCCTTCCGGAAACTGGATTCCATCAAGGACCGGATCGTCTGGTGGGAAGCCGGCGCGCAGCCGCCCCAGATGCTGGCCGACGGCGAAGTGGTGATGACCACGGCGTACAACGGACGGATCTTCAACGCACAGGTCCTGGAAGAACAGCCCTTCGTCATCGTATGGGACGGACAGCTCCTGGACACGGGAGGCCTTGTGATCGTGGAGGGCACGCGGAACCTGGAGGCGGCGAAGCAGTTCGTCCGCTTCGCCAATACGGCGCGGGCCATGGCGGACGTAGGCCGGTACATCTCCTACAGTCCCACGCGCCGTTCCGCACTGGACCTGATCTCGACCCACGCGGAGACCGGTGTCGACATGAGACCGCACATGCCGACCAGCCCCGATAACATCGGCCGCGCCCTGCACAACGACTGGGAATGGTGGAGCGACAACGGCGAAGAGATGAACGAGCGCTTCAGCACGTGGCTGGCACGATGAGCGAGAACCCCGAGAATACGTCCGGCCGACCCTGGTACGCCTCCCGGTCCGGCCGCACGCCCGGGCCCCGGTTCGACCCCCGGTTGCGCGCGGGGTTGCTGGTGTTGCCGCTCCTGGTTTTCGTCGGGGTGACCTTCCTCGCGCCCCTGGCGAACATGCTGGTCCGGAGCGTTTACGATCCGGTGGTCGCCGACGCCCTCCCCGAGACCCTCGAGCGGCTGCAAGCCTGGGACGGCCGGGGCCTGCCGGACGATGCGGTCTACGAAGCGCTGGCCCGCGAACTGCTCGCGGCCCGGGAGGACCGCACACTCGGCCAGGTGGCCACGCGGGTGAACCGGGTACAGTCCGGACTGCGCAGCGCGCTGACGCGCACCGCCCGGAGGCTGCGAAACGTCGATGAAGGGCCGTGGTCCGAGGCCATGACCGGCATCCACGCGGCCTGGGGAGAGACCGGGACCTGGCGCGCGCTGCGGGAGGCCGGCGACCGGTATACGTCGCGCCACTACCTGAACGCCGTCGATCTGCAACGCGATCCCGGCGGATCCATCGCCTTCCAGCCTGAGGACCGCCGGATCTACCTGTTCCTGCTCTGGCGCACCCTGCTCGTGAGCCTGGGGGTCACCGCCCTGTGCCTGCTCATCGGCTATCCCGTCGCGCGGCTGATCGCCCACGCCCCACCCAGGCGCGCCAACCTGCTCCTGATCCTGGTCCTCGTGCCCTTCTGGACTTCCCTCCTCGTGCGTACGACCTCGTGGATCGTGCTCCTGCAGAACCAGGGCGTCCTCAACGACATGCTCGTTTTTCTGGGCGTCATCGGGGACGACGGCCGGCTGGCCATGATCTACAACATGACCGGCACCTTCGTGGCCATGACCCACGTGCTGCTCCCGTTCATGGTGCTGCCGCTCTACTCGGTCATGAGCGCCATTCCGCGGGTGCAATCGAGTGCGGCTGAATCGCTGGGCGCGACCCCGTGGCAGTCCTTCTGGCGGGTGTACTGGCCACAGACCCTGCCCGGCGTGGGCGCCGGTTCCCTGCTCGTGTTCATCCTCGCCATCGGGTACTACATCACCCCGGCCCTGGTGGGCGGCAGCACGGGACAGCTCATCTCCAACATGATCGCCTTCCACATGCAGTCGTCGCTGAACTGGAGTCTCGCGGCGGCGCTGGGCGGCATCCTGCTGGTCTGCGTGGCGGGGCTTTACGTGCTCTACGACCGGCTCGTGGGCATTGAACGGATGAGGCTGGGCTGATGACGACAACGACGACAACGACGACAACGACGACAACGACATCTACGACGACCGCCGGCCACGGATTCTGGCACATCGCGTACCTCGGATTCTGCGTACTCGTCTTCGCCTTCCTGATCGCGCCGATCCTGGTGATCGTGCCGCTGAGCTTCAACGCCGAGCCCTATTTCACCTTTACCGAGGGCATGCTCCGCCTGGACGCCGACGCCTGGTCCCTGCGGTGGTACCGCCAGATCGTGGAGGACGAGGAGTGGTCTCGGGCGCTGGCGAACAGCCTGCTCATCGGGGTCTCCGCCACGGTACTCGCCACGGCGCTCGGCACGCTCGCCGCGCTGGGCCTGTCCAACCCGGCCATGCCGGCCCGCCGCTTCGCCACGGGACTGCTGATTTCCCCCATGGTCACGCCCGTCATCATTTCGGCCGCGGGGATGTTCTTCTTCTACTCCAACCTGGGCCTGGCTCAGACCCACCTCGGGCTGGTCCTCGCCCATGCCGCCCTGGGCACGCCTTTCGTCGTGATTACGGTCACCGCCACGCTGGCCGGGTACGACCAGAACCTCTCACGGGCCGCTGCGAGCATGGGCGCCGGTCCCCTGACGGTGTTCCGGCGTGTTCAGCTCCCCCTCATCGCCCCGGGAGTCGTCTCCGGGGGGATCTTCGCCTTCGCCGCGTCCTTCGACGAGGTCGTCGTGGTGCTCTTTATGGGCGGGATCGAGCAGCGGACCATACCGCGCCAGATGTGGTCGGGCATCCGCGAGGAGATCAGCCCCGCCATCCTGGCCGTGGCCGTCTTCCTCATCGTCTTCGCGGTGTTGTTCCTGTTGACCGTGGAGTGGCTCAGGAGGCGGAACGCGCGGTAGGTGGGTTGTTGGGAAGTGCCGGGTCGTGCGGGAAGGCGGCAGGGGCACCGCAGGTAAGGTGGTCAGCCCGTTTCCGCGCCGTTCATGTACTCGTTCATCAGTGAATGGAAGTGGTGCACGCCGTTCTCCCGCTTGACGGAGAACCGGCCCTGGTTGTAGGACGCGGACTGCAGCCCGCGCTGCACGTGCTCGCAGATGAAGATGTCCTCTTCCTGGATCTCGTCGCCGAAGTCCACCAGGTTGTCCACGTCCTGTTCCATGTCGGGTGACAGGTACCATTCGAAGATGGTCAGGCAGCGGTCGTGGCCCAGGGGCACCACCAGGTTGGTCTGCATCTGGCCCAGGTAGATGTTGAGCATGAGCGTGGGGAAGACCCAGTAGTACTGCGTGTCGCCCTGGTCCTGCTCCGTCGGCAGGTAGCGGCGCGGTCCCTTGTACCCCTTCTTCTCCGGACCGAAGATCGGGGCGTGCTGGATGGAGTAGTAACGGAAGGGCTCCACCCGGTACGCGTCGTAGTCGATCTCGCGGTACAGTCCCGGATGCACGACCGGCAGGTGATAGCCTTCCAGGTAGTTGTCCACGTACACCTTCCAGTTGCAGTTCATTTCGTAGTCGCGGCGCTTGGCCCATTTCATTTCGCCGATGTTGTGGGCAGCCGCGCGTTTTCCGATGTCGCCCAGGAAAGCATCCAGAGGCGGCGCTTCCGCGTCCAGGTTGACGAAGAGCAGGGGGCCCCACTGGCTCACGCGCACCGGTTCGAGCGCCATGGCGCACCGGTCCAGGGCCTGCACTTCCTCGAACTCCGGCGCGTGGCGCAGCGAGCCGTCCAGGTTGTAGGTCCACCCGTGGTAGTAGCAGACGAAGGTCCGCCGGTTGCCCTGCTCCAGGGCCACGGGGCCGGCCCGGTGCTTGCACACGTTGTAGAAAGCGCGGACCACGTCATCGGCCCCGCGGGCGATGACCACCGGCTCTCCCGCCACGTCCACCGTGAAGTAGTCCCCGACGTCGGCCACCTGGTCCGCCCGGCCCACGAGCTGCCAGGTCCTGCGGAACATGTCTTTGTATTCACGCTGGAGGAATGCCGGATCGGTGTACCAGGATGACGGAAGCGTCCAGGCGGTTTCGATGTTTTTGTCGAAGGGGTGGTCCTTCATGTCGTCGGTCTCCTCGCCGGCCAGCGAATCCTGGCTACAGCGCGTCCGGATCCGCGGCCTCCGGCACCTCGGCCGAGGCCGGCGCCCGGGCGGGCGGCTGCGCCTCGGGGTCCAGCAACTCCGGCACGGGAAGACCCCGGTCGGCCAGCTGCGTCTCGATGGCGGCACGGTCCCCCACGAGCAGGTAGCTCGCGCGTCGCGCATCGAGGTATTTGCGAGCGGCAGACCGCACCTCCTCAAGGCTGACCGACTTCAGGTTCTCCACCGCGTCCCGCATGTCCGACATGGGCCGCTCCGAACTCCACAGTGCGCCGATGCTGCCGGCGATGCGTCTCAGGGATTCGAACCGCTGCGCGTAACCTCGGATCCGTCCGGTGCGCGCTTCCTCGAGTTCTTCTTCGCGCACCGGCCGTTCACCGCCCAGTCCGGCCATTTCGGACATCAGTTCCTTCACGACCTCGCCGGTCTTGTCCGCCTGGATCGACGTCTGCACCTTCCAGTATCCGGAGACGCCGAGCAGGCCCAGCGAAGTGGATACGCCGTAGGTATAGCCTTTTTCTTCCCGCAGGTTCTGGTTGAGGCGGGACTGGAATCCGCCGCCCCAGATCGCGTCCACGAGCCGGAGGGCGTGGTAGTCGGGCGTATCGCGGTTCGGTGCGTCGATGAACTGGCAGACCACGGTCTGCGGCGCGCCGGGGCGGTCCACCAGGTAAATACGGTTCGATTTCCGGTCCGGGGAGGGATCCGGGACCTCCTTCGCCGGCCGGACGTCGACGCTCCACGAGCCGAAACGCTGGTCCGCCAACTTCATCGCCTGGTCGCGGGTAATGTCGCCTACGAACACCAGGGCGGACTGATCCGGCCGCCAGTTCTCCTCGTAGGCCCGGGCGATCTCGTACCGCGACATTTCGGCAACGGAAGACGCGTAGCCCTGCACCGGCCGGCCATAGGGATGATCCTCGCCGAATACCAGTCCGGGGCACAACCGCTGGGCGAGGGACTGGGGATGGGAGGCCTGTTGCTTGAGGTGGTCCAGGTGGCGGTGGCGTTCCCGCTCCAGCTCCTCTTCGGGGAACAGGGGATTGCGTGCGACGTCGGCGAAAAGGGCCATGGCCGCGGAAAGCTTGTCGGTCAGCACGTCCAGTCCGATCCGGGCCGATTCAAGATACATGGATTTTCCGATGACCGTTCCCAGCCGGCTCAGGGCCTCGTCAAGGTCCAGCGCGCCGTAGCCCCGCGTGCCCTTGTCCATGGTCTGCAGCATGAGCTGGGACATCCCGCACCGGTCGGGCGGATCGTGCACACCGCCGGACTTCACGTTCAGCGAAACGGCGACCTTCGGCAGCTCGTGGTGCTCGACGACCAGTACCTCCAGGCCGTTGTCCAGCCGGTCCTCGTGCACCTCCGGCGTCTCAAAGGGCGTGTCCGACCCGAGCGCCGGGACCACGGACCGGTCGAGGACGCCATCCGCGGCCGCCTGCGCCGGTCCGTCCCCCTCTGCCTGCGCGGACGGCGATCCGTCCTCCGCCTGCGCCGCGGCCGTGCCCGCCGCCCGCGCCGCTGACGAGCCTGACCCGGCCACCGCCTTCGGGAGCGTATCGGGGAAGTAACGGAGCGTCAGGCCGTGGCGGGATACCAGCCACCGTTTGACCGCTTCGGAGATCTTCGAAGCGGTCAGGTTCCGGAACCGGTCGTGCTCGACGTGGAAGTACCCCGGGTCGTTCTTGTAGGTATTCGATTCGTTCAACCGGTCGGCCTTGCCGCCGAAACCGCCGATGCGCTCCAGGCTGGAGACGTACTGGTACTCCCAGACCGTGCGGGCGCGTTCCACCTCGTCCCGGGTCGGACCACCGGACGCCAGTTTCGCGATCTGGCCGGTGACCAGGTCTTCAACTTCCCGGACTTCGCAGCCCGGCCGGACGGTCGCGATGACGCCGAAGAGGCCGGCAATCTCCCTGGCGAAGTTGAAGACGCTGACCTCGGTGCACAGTCTTCGGTCGTAGACCAGCAGCTTTTCGAGTCGGGAAGACAGGCCGTCACCCAGCACGGCCGCGGCCGCGTCGAGCGCCGTTTCCTCGGGTTCGAACCGTTGCGGCGCCGGCCAGATCATGTGGACCCGGGCCTGGGGCACGCGGTCGGTGACCTCAACGATCTTCCCCTCGGCCAGGGCGGGCACCCAGCGGCGCTGGCGCTCGAGGAGCGGACCCGGTTCAAGCCCGCCGTAGTAATGGGCTACTCGGTCCCGGGCTTGATCTTTGTCGAAATCACCGGCGATGACCAGCGACAGGTTGTTCGGCGTATAGTAAGTCCGGAAGAACTCGGCCACCTCGTCGACCCCGGCCGCTTCCAGGTCCTCGTGCCGGCCGATGACGGGCCAGGAATAGGGATGGCCGGCGGGGTAGAGGTGTTCGTTGACCAGTTCGTACCAGCGGCCGTAGGGCTGGTTCTCCGTGGTCTGGCGGCGCTCGTTGCGGACGACCTCGCGCTGGTTCTCGAAGTTCTCCCGCGTGAGCGCGTCCGCCAGGGTGGCGACGCGGTCCGATTCCAGCCAGAGCACGTATTCGAGGTTGCCGGAAGGCACGGTGGCGAAGTAGTTGGTGCGGTCGTTGCTCGTAGTGCCGTTGACGCCGCCTTCCCGCAGGTTGCCGCCCGCCTGTTCGATGTACTTGAAATACCCATTCGGCGCGTTCTGCGACCCCTCGAACATCAGGTGTTCGAAGAGGTGGGCGAACCCGGTCCGGCCGGGCCGTTCCACCTTGGAACCCACGTGAAACCAGTGATTGACGTGCACCACGGGCAGCTTGCGGTCCACGTGCAGGATGGCCTGCAACCCGTTCGGCAAGACGAATTTCTCGAAGGATACCTGGGGAAGGTCCGATTGAGCCATGGCTTATCCCCCGAAAGTGGAAACCAAGATAGACTGACGAAGAACAAGTGTGCGGTGTTACGCGCGTTCGAAGACGCGCCGCGCACGGACCGAGCCCGGAGTCACACGCGCTCCAGGACGCGTCGCGCACGGGCCGTTCCCGGAGTCACACGCGCTCCAGGACGCGCCGCGCACGGACCGAGCCCGGAGTCACACGCGCTCCAGGACGCCAGACTTTGACGAACGGTAGGCGGCGTCCAGGATCATGACCGAACGCATGGCCGCGTAACCGGGCGTATAGTTCTCCACGTCCCGTCCGAGCACCAGGTCGGCGAAGTTCTCCGGCGGCCCCTCGCAGCTGTAGGCGCCGGCGTCGGGGGCCACGTCGTGGACCTGGTCTTGCCCGTCGTGCCGGTGGATCGCGAGGCGGGCGCGTTCGACGTCGAGCAGCAGCATGCCTTCCGAGCCGAATACCCGGATGTCGAGCTGGAACATCTGCCCCTCCGGGATGTCTCCCGACCCCGACAGGGCACCGATCACGCCGTCCTCGAAGCGCACCGTCACGGCGTCGTACATCTCCACCCTGGATTCCGCCTCGGTCATCATGGCGAAGACTTCGCGGGGCACCAGGCCCGTGAGCCAGGACATGAGGCCCAGGCTGTGGGACATCTGCGCGTGCCCGTAGCCGCCGTCGGCCACCACGGGGTCGGCCCAGGTGGCCGGATCGGGCGCGAAGAGTCCGCCGCCGTTGGCCTCGTGGTCGAAGTCCAGTCCCTGGAGCAGGCCCCGGATGGGCGAGGCCATGTGGCAGAGGACGGACTCGGTGTTCCCGACGACCCCGGCGTCGAGCTGCCGCTTGGCTTCCTGGATATAGGGCTTGTGGTGCCACCCGTAAGGTACGAGCAGGTGAAGCCCCTTCTCGTCCGCCAGCCGGACCAGTTCCCTTGCGTCGGCGCTTTTCGTGCACATGGGCTTTTCGACCATGACGTGCAACCCGCGCTCCAGCGCCGCGGCGGCGTGCTCGAAGTGCAGCGTATGGGGACTGGACACCACCACGCCGTCGAGCTCGACCTCGTCCAGCATCCGCCGGTAGTCTTCCGTCCCGTAGGGCACGTCGAAGGCTTCCTGGACCTGCCGTAATTCGTTCTGCCCGAGCCGGCAGACGGCCGAAAGTTCCACGTCCCCGGCCTCGTCCGCCCGTTTACGAAGTACCGGCAGGTGATTGGCCGTGGCCCACCACCCGGTGCCGATGAATCCAATGCGTGCAGTGTCCATGATCGGTTCCTGTCGGTAGATTCCTATGGTTTTCAGGTCGTGCCGTGTCTTTAAGAACGCGTGCCGCGAAAAACGCCGCCCGTCGTGGCGTCCACGATCCAGACTTCATTCTGCCAGAGCGTGAACCCGTGCGGTTCCGGTCCCTCCACGTCCAGCCGGTCCAGCTGCTTGCCCGTATCGGGGTCGTACAGGAACAGGGCGCGATGATTGGTCTCCACGCACCATAGCCTGCCGTTGTCCCAAGCAATGCCGTGGGGCCGGTCGCCCGGTGCGGGGAAGGACTGCAGCACGGTCCATGCGTCGGGATCCATGCGGTAGATAGTGGCGTCCGGTGGCGACGACATCCACAGTTCCCCATCCCGCCACTCCAGGCCGTGCGCGCCAGTTTTCTTCGCGCCCGGCGTGGGGTAGCGCTCCAGCGTCCGACCGGAACCGGGATCGATCTTCAGGGTCTCGCAGCTGTAGGTGGACGACACCCAGAGATGGACGCCGCTGTGGGTGATCCCGCTGCCCCGGTCGGAGTCGCTGTCGAAGATCCGCAGCGTCGCGCCGTCCCGGTAATCGTGCAGGCTGATCCGGTTGTCGCCCTGATCCAGTATCCAGAGGCCTTCGGTCGTGGCCTGCAGCCCGTTGGGATGGGGGCCGGGCGTGTCGAAGACGTGGCTGAGCGCGAGTTTCATTCTGCAGCCTTTCTGAAAAATGGTACTGCTGTACAGGGAAACCGGAGAGGAACACCATCCCAAAAAATGCACCCGCGCCACCGGGCTGTCAAGATACAAAGGAAGCGTCGGAACCGGATGTCCCGCCCGTCCTCCGGGCGTCGACGACGGCATGAAAAAAGAATTGACGCGCGGACACCATTACAATATTTTTAGAAATATGGAAATGATTAGCGCGGAATCCGCTCATGCCTCACTCGAGGCCGATCAGAAACACGCCGAAGCCTTCAAGGCGCTGAGCCACGGGACACGGCTGGCGATCTTCTACCATCTCGTCCGCCGGGGCGAAGGGGGCGATACCGTCGGGAACCTGCAGGAAGCGCTCGGCGTACCCTGGGCGACCCTGTCCCACCACCTGGACGTCCTGCGCCGCGCCGATCTGCTGGCGTCCCGGCGCGAAGAACGGTATATCTACTACCGGGTGCGGCCCGAACGGGTAAGCGACCTGGTGCGCCTGCTTACCGCCTGCTGTTAACCGTCTCACCTGTCGATACCGGAGGAAGTCCATGTCAGACTACCCCAAGATCCACTTGTCCTTTCCCGTACGCGACCTGGACCGAAGTATCGAATTCTACAAGAAGTTCTTTGGCGAGGATCCCGTGAAGACCCATCCCGGTTACGTCAAGTTCCTGCCGTCCATTGCCCCCCTGAACCTGGCCCTGTACGCGGATGGGAAGGCGAAGGGCGACGGGGCGAACCATTTCGGCATCGAGGTCGAGGACCACGAATCGGTCCTGCGGCACCTGCTGCGGATCAGGATATCCGGACTGGAAACCAGGGAAGAAATGGACTGCGACTGCTGTTTCGCCAACCAGGACAAGTTCTGGGTAGAGGACCCGGACGGCCGCGAATGGGAGATCTACGTGCTGAACCGGGATCTGGATGAACCCGGCGGGCGGGATGAAGAAGAGTGTTGCGCGGAACTTAAGTCCGGCGACCCTGCCGAACAGGCGCGTTCGTCCGACGCGACAACGTGCTGCGGCGGTTAGCAAAGATCCGGCGGCCGCGGACAGCGCACGCTGACCGGGCGAGTTGGACCAAGGTACCGGCCTGCTGCGGACTGCGAGCCGGACCGGTCACCAATGGTTACCGAACGGGAGCAAATCATGAAGCCAGACACGCTGCTGGTCCACGCGGGGGGAGGATTGGAACCCGGCTCGGGGGCCATCGCGCCTTCCATGCACCTCTCGACCACCTTCGAGCACACGCCGGAGGGCGAGGCGACGCACGACCACGTCTACATCCGGATGGGCAACCCGACCCAGGACCGGCTGGAAGAAGCCCTGTCGGCCATCGAGGACGGCGCGGAGTCCCTCGTCTACGCATCGGGCATGGCGGCGGTAACGGGCTGCGTGCAGACGCTCGAGCCGGGCGCTCACGTGCTGATGCACCGGGACGTGTACAGCGTCACCCGCGCGGTCGGTAAGGAGCTCCTGCCGAACTGGAACATCGAGGTGAGCGACGTGGACATGACCGACCTGGACGCGGTCGGGCGCGCCATGCGGCCCCATACGGCGCTGCTCTGGGCGGAGACCCCGTCGAATCCCGCCATGGACGTCATCGACATCGGCGCGGTGGCCGGCATCGCCCACGCCGCCGGCGCCCTGCTGGTCGTGGACAACACCTTCGCCACGCCGGTGATGCAGCGGCCCCTGCAACACGGCGCCGACATCGTCATGCATTCCATGACCAAGTACCTGGGCGGCCATAGCGACGTGCAGGGCGGCGCGCTCGTGTTCCGTGAAGGCGGAGACCGGTTCGAACGCGCGCGGCGTGTGCGCACGATCACCGGCGGCGTGCTCTCGCCCTTCAACACCTGGCTGGTCCTGCGGGGATTGCGGTCACTGGGCTGCCGCATGGCGCGCCACGTGGCCAATGCGGAGGCCATTGCCGCGGCGATGGCCGGTCATCCGGGGATCGAGGGCGTCGATTATCCCGGCCTGCCCGATCACCCGGGACACGCCGTCGCGACGCGGCAGATGGATGGGTACGGCGGCATGCTGTCCCTGCGGGTCAGGGGCACGCGGGAGGACGCGCTGCGAGTCGCAAGCAAGGTCAGGCTGATACGGAACGCCACGAGCCTGGGCGGTGTGGAAAGCCTGATCGAGCACCGTCAGTCCATCGAGGGGCCTGGGTCGGTAACGACGCCCAACCTGCTCCGGCTGTCCCCCGGACTGGAAGCGGCCGAGGACCTGATCGGCGACCTGGTGCAGGCGCTGGAGTGAAACCGGCGGGTTGCACTGTATGAGCCCGGGTCGGTGGGGCGCGCAGGGATTATGCCGCGGGCCAGCAGGTTCCGCAGGGGGCGTATTCTTCCTCCGCCTTGTCGACGGCTATGGCCCTGGCATTGCCGTTCAGGAATCTGCAGTCCGACCGGTGATACTTCGAGCCCCCATCGGTGACGTAAACGATCGGCACGTCCAGATCCGTATCGGATTTCGAAGGCCAGAACCGGTTGTTGACGGTCAGTTCGATACCCTTTTCGAGCAGTTCTTCCGCCATCGCCCGGATCAGCCTGCGCCTGTGCCACGTGAAGGCGGTGAGCGCCGCCGTTGCGGCCATGGCAATGATCAGTCTTAACATGGTTTCCTTATCCTTTTATTCAAGGTCGGCGGCTTCTTGCACGGCCCGGTCGCCGAAACGCGTCGCCAACGTCGGGAATACCCGTGAATGCCCGTTGATGGCGCCGGGTTTCTGATGATGGTTCAATATAACGATTTCGACCTCGAAAAACAAGCGTGAGCACGCCGGTCAGACGGAATTTCACCGTTTCGGAAGCTTTGTCATCACACGATTCGAAGCCTTGACTACGCGTTATCCGGGGGCTTGACAGCGCGCGGTCCGGAGCCTATTATAAGTCGTTCTGGTTGACCCGCTCGGTACGCATTACCGCATTTCTTCATTCAACCTGACGACAGCATAAACAGGAGCAAAAATGTCGAAGATCAGACTGGGACTGGTGGGTTGCGGCGGCATGGGGCACCGGCACCTCTACGGCCTGGCAGAACTGCACCGGACCGGCCTCTGCCGGTTCGAGCCCGTGGTGGCCTGCGACCCCCGCAGGGAGAACGCCGAATCCCTGGCCGGACACGTTGAAGACCATTTCGGCATCCGTCCGGCAGTGGTCGCGAGCCTGGACGAGGTGGACGCCGGCGATCTGCAGGCCGTCGACATCTGCACCGATCCGCGCCACCATCACACGGTGTGCGCCGATGCGGCGTCCAGGGGATGGGACGTGATGACGGAGAAGCCCATGGGTCTCACGGTCCGCGCCTGCCGCCTCATGCGCGAAGCCACGGACGGGGCCGGGCGCATCCTGTCGGTCGCCGAGAACTACCGCCGGGATCCGGTAAACCGGCTTGCCAAGGCTCTGCTGGACGCCGGCGTGATCGGAACGCCACGATACATGGTCCATAACACGGCCGGCGGCAGCAACAAGATGCTGATCACCGTGTGGCGGCACCTGAAGAACGTCAGCGGCTTGCTGCTCGACGTGGGCGTTCATTTCGCGGACATCCTGGAGTACTTCATGGGGCCGGTGTCGGACATCTACGCCCAGACGCGGCTCCATGAGAAGATTCGCTACAACGACATGGCGGGCAAAGATCCCGCGACGGCTTCCCGAAACTCGCCGGCCGGGGTCTATGAGCACTGGCAGGCGGAGATGCCCGCTGAATTCGAGGTGACCGCCGAGGACGCGGCCTATGCCACGCTGACCTTCCAAAGCGGCGCGGTCTGCCAGTACCTGGAAGAGCACGCGACCTTCGGCAAGGGATTCTGGCACCGGGGCATATACGGTTCATCCGGGTCGATGGAACTGCCCGGCGACCGTTCCGGCCAGTCGTTCACCATTGCCCTGGAAGGCAAGACCATCGAGGGAGACGCCCTCCTGGACCTCGTGCCGGACTTCGCCCTGGACGAGGCGACCGCGGCGCTGTTCGGTGGCGAGCGCATGTGGAAATACAGTTTCCCCTTCCCGGAAACGGACCGCAAGATCATCGCCATCGAGTATGCCGACTTCGCGGAGGCCATCGATGAAGGACGCCAGCCCGAGGTGGACGGCTACATGGGCATGCGTTCGGTCGCCGTCTCCTACGGCATCATGGAATCGGGCGAGGCGGGCAGGGCCGTCACCATGGACGAGATCATGGCGGACGAGACCAACGGCTACCAGCAGGAAATCAACGAAAGCCTGGGCATCTGAAGTAGAGACGCCCGAGGCGGCGTTGAGTCACGGCATGGCCGACCGGCATTGCGGCCGCAGAGACGGAGATCTATGAAACTCGGCTATTCCACCTGGGGCATGCCGGCCGTCGAGTTGGACGAAGCGGTACCCCACCTGGCTTCCCTGGGTTACGACGGCATCGAAATCACCGTCATTCCGGGCTATGTCACGGAGCTTGGCACGCTCGACGCCGAGGAACGCCGCCGGATCCGCGGCCTCTTCGCAAAGCACGGCGTGGAGATGCCCGCCATCGCCGGGCACACCAGCCTCCTCGAG
Organism: Gemmatimonadota bacterium; assembly: GCA_026702745.1. Classification (NCBI taxonomy): domain Bacteria; kingdom Pseudomonadati; phylum Gemmatimonadota; species Gemmatimonadota bacterium. The sequence goes on along the minus strand of JAPPBT010000025.1, from coordinate 23,576 downwards.
CCCGACGTGCGCCTGCACGCCGCCAACATGAAACGGCTTATGGAGACCGTGGATCTTTGCGCGGACCTGACCATGGACCATCTCGTGCCCTGCCTGGACACCACGCCCGGCGGCCGGCCAGGCGGGCCAGAGGATTGGACCGGCGTGCGGGACCGGTTGCTGAACGAGACGGGCGATCTCGTGGATTACGGCGCCCGCCACGGCGTGGTCATTGCCATGGAGCCCCACATCGGCTGCTGCCTCTGCGACGTGGAGCGGACCCTGTGGCTGCTCGAGCAGATCGATTCCGAGTACCTGAAGCTCAACTACGACATCAGCCACTTCGATGTGGCCGGCGTGCCCACGGCGGAAAGCGTGGCGGCCCTGGCGCCCTACACCGTGCACACCCACGTGAAGGACCAGCGGGGCCGGGTGCCGGACTTCGAGTTCCTGATCCCCGGCGAGGGCGATTTCGATTACGTGGAGTACCTGGACGCCATGCAGGCGGCGGGATACGACGATTACATTACCGTGGAAGTGAGCATGATGGTGCAGCAGCGCGAGGACTACGATCCCCTGGACGCAGCCGGCCTGGCCTACCGTACGCTGGAGGCTGCCTTCGAGGCGTCGCAGGCGGAGCGAACTTAGGGAGGGCCGCGGGGGACGCCGCGTGAAAGTTAACATTTAATAGTAAATTGAATTGAATCGTTGGTCGCGCAGGTATAATATACGATCATCGCCTGAATGATCGTGACGCTCATCAAAACCCGAGGAGGCATCACAGCATGTACGATCCCGTACTCGTTGAACCCATGCGCCGGGAGCTGACGGACCTGGGCGTGGAAGAGTTGAAGACCGCCGACGAGGTGGACGCGCTGTTGGAGGAGCACGAGGGTACGGCGCTGGTCGTGGTCAATTCCGTCTGCGGCTGCGCGGCGGCCAATGCCCGGCCCGGCGTCGCCATGGCCCTGCAGAACAGGAAAAAGCCGGACCGGATCACCACGGTCTTCGCCGGCATGGACCTGGAAGCCACGAGCAAGGCGAGGGATTACTTCAAGGGGTATTTCCCGTCATCGCCGCAGATCGCGCTGATGAAGGACGGCCAGGTGGCGTTCATGCTGGAACGTCATGACATCGAGGGCCGCACGGCGCTCGACGTGGCCCAGCGGCTGATGATGGCCTTCAACGAACACTGCGGTTAGGCCGGGAGCCCGGTTCGAACGCCGTTTTTAATTCTTCTCGTACTCCGCCGTGCAGGTCGTGTGGATGCCGCCGCGTTTCCGGTAGTCGGTACTGACTGTCATGCGGACCGGCTGTACGGCGGCGGCGAGGTCGTCGAGGATCCGGCGCGTGACGTGCTCCTGCACCATGCCGACGTTCCGGTAGGAGAGCAGGTAGTACTTGTAGGACCGCAGTTCGAGGACCTTCTCGTCCGGCACGTAGGACACGATCACCTCACCGAAATCCGGCAACCCCGTCCAGGGGCAGACCGCCGTAAACTCGTCCGTATCGATATCCACGTCGAGGGGATCGCCCTTGGATTCGTACGGGAAGGTCTCCAGGACTTCCGGCCTGATGGCCTCGGGGCCGTCGAAGTCGAACTGCTTCTGTCGGGGTTCGATGTTCATCGGTTCTTGTTCCCTCAAACGCTTCTTCCCTCAAACCTTTCCCGTGACTACACCCGGCCCGTGATATCCGGCGCCTCGGGGTCGACGCTGCCGCCCTCCGGCTGGGTGGCGACAGGCCTGCATGGCATTTCCGTATAGGATTTGTACGCGACGTCGAGCCACGGGGTTTCGATGCGGCGATGGTCTTCGTGCCGGCTGTTCATCACGGCGTCGACGATGCCCGTGACCAGCAGCGTCCGCTCGGGCGGGTACGGCGCGGCGCCCGTCAGGAAGAACTGCTGGATATTGGCGCACAGGTAGCCGAAGTGGGCGTGGTTGCCCTCGCGAACCAGGTTGAAGACGGCCCTGTGCACGTTGCCGTCGACCCGGGCGGCGTAGGCCCAGGTCTCGATGTAGCCGCCGAGCATGAGGGTCGTCGTCCTCAGCCCGTCGCGCCGCTCCACCAGGAAGACCGCCGGTTCCTTCGCGTGATCCCGCGCCGATCCTTCCGGCTTGCCGGGTATGGCGTCGAGGGCCGCATCCATCAGGTCCCGCGACCACAGGCCCTCCTCACAGGCCCGCCACATTTCGTCGCCTTCCAGGCACCGAACCGAAGCCACGCCCGTCTCCCCGCCGATCCGCCGCTCGACCATGCACTGCAGTGCCTCCAGGGTGTGGTAGCCGTAGGATTCGATCCCGCCGAACCCCACGGTAAGCGCCTCTTCGACGTTGGTTTCGAGGTCGTACTCGATCCACGGTTCGCGCCAGGCCAGGGGCAGGGAGGAGCCGGCCATCAGGGGGATGTCCAGTTCCTCCGCCCGGTTCCACATCCACTGTGCGTCCCGGTAGTCGTAGGCGAGGTGCTTGTCGCTGAACACGGGCACGGAACGGCCGCTCTCGGCGAAGACGCCGGCGATCTGCTCGAAGAAGTACCGCCGCGGATACATGTGGCGGCCCCGCTCGTTCCACGGGTAGTCGCCGTGCTCGCCGATGAGCAGCACCGCGTCCACCCCCAGGCTGTCGCCGCCCGCGTGCAGCGCGCGGCGTATGCTCGGGTAGACGGGCACGCCGAACTTCTCGGCCAGTTGCAGGCCGATGTCGTTCTCGAGGACATGGTCGATGTAGAGAGATACGACGTCCACTTCGGGGGCGAAGTATCCCTCGTCGACCGACCAGCCCTTCAGGAACTTGGAGACGATGACGTCCGCGTGGGCGCCGGGGAAATAGATCGTGCAGATGGCGGCGACGCGAAGGCGCTTGGCCATGGGTCCCTGTTCCCTGTCAGCTGCCGAGAACGGGTTCTTCGACCGGCACTTCCGCGGGGGCCTGCGCGGGCGCTTCCGCGGGACGGTCCGACTGCTTGCCGTATTCCTCGATGAACTCCTCCACCAGGCGGCGGCACACGTCGTCGGCGTACTGCTCGGGCGGGGACTTCATGAAGTAGGACGAAGGGCCGAGCTGGGGACCGCTGAGGCCGTTGTCCAGGGCCAGCTTGCAGCACCGCACCGCGTCGATGACCACGCCGGCCGAGTTGGGCGAATCCCAGACTTCCAGCTTGAGCTCGAGGTTCAGCGGCACGCCGCCGAAGGTCTCGCCTTCCATGCGGATGTGGCACCACTTGCGGTCTTCGAGCCACGGTACGTGGTCGCTGGGACCGACGTGGATGTTGTCCTCGCCCATGTCGTAACTGAGCTGGGACGTCACCGCGTTGGTCTTGCTTATCTTCTTGGACTCGAGCCGCGAGCGCTCCAGCATGTTGTAGAAATCGGTGTTGCCGCCGAAGTTGAGCTGGTAGGAGCGCAGGACCTTGACGCCGCGGTCCGCGAACAGGCGGGTCAGCACGCGGTGGGTGATGGTGGCGCCCACCTGGGACTTGATGTCGTCGCCGATGATGGGCAGGCCGTGCTTGCGGAATCGCTCCGGCCAGTGTCCCGTGCTCGCGATGAAGACCGGGACGCAGTTCACGAAGCCGCAGCCGGCCTGCAGGATCTGCTCCACGTACCACTTCGTGGCTTCCTCGCTGCCCACAGGCAGATAGCTTACCACCACGTCCGTCTTCGTTTCCTTCAGCACCTCGACCACGTCGACGGTATCACCCGTGTCCTTATCGATGACCTCGCTGAGGTACTTGCCGAGGCCGTCGTGGGTCATGCCCCGCTGCACAGGTACGCCCAGGTTCGGCACGTCGGCGAACTTCACCGTGTTGTTGGGATGGGCGAAAATGGCCTCGCTGAGGTCCTTGCCCACCTTGTCCGCACCCACGTCGAAGGCGGCCGAGAACTCGACGTCGCTGATGTGATAGCCACCCAGGTTGGCGTGCATCAGGCCCGGAATGAACTCGTCCTGCGCGGCGCTGCGGTAGTACTCCACGCCCTGCACCAGGGACGAGGCGCAGTTGCCCACGCCGACGATGGCCACTCTGACTTTGCTGCTCATGTTTTCCCCGCTTTCCTTCCGTCGCCGGGCCCGCGTCACGCACCTTGTCACGTGCTCAACGTCATGCGCTCAACGTCACGTGCTCAACGTCACGCGCTCAGAGTTACGCGCCCCCGGAGTATTGAAGAATGAATGAAATGCTCAATGGGATCTCCGATACATCTATCGCAATAAGAAACCTCATTTTTCATATAACTCAAATAAATAATTGTTATATTATCTATAGACGTTATCTATAGCTAAAAGAGTAAACACCATGAACCTGTACTACCTGCAGTACTTCCTGGCCGTCGCGCGGCGAGAGAGTTTCTCCCGTGCGGCGCGGGACATGCACGTGACGCAGCCCACGGTGAGCAACGGCGTGCGGGAACTGGAGGAGACGCTGGGCGTGAAGCTGTTCAACCGGGGAAGCCGCCACGTTTCGCTGACCATGGAAGGCCGGGCGCTGGTCGACTACGCCGTGCGCATCCAGGACCTCGCCGAGGAGGCGGAGAACCGGCTGGCCAGCGGGGACGTCCTGCCGGGCGAGGGATTCGCCTTCGGGGCCACCGACGCCGCGGTGACCTACCTGCTCACCGATATCCTCAAGCGCTACGTGGAGCGGTATCCGGAACTGGAACTGTCCGTGCACGTCTCGCCTTCCCAGTACCTGGTGGAGGAACTCCTGGCCAACCGGTCGGAGTTCGCCCTGATCACCCTGCCGTATACCCATCCCCGCATCGAGACCATGTCCATCTACCACGATGCCATGCCGCTTGTCGTCGGTGGCGGCCATCCCTTCGCCGGCCGGACGTCGGTCGTGCCGACTGAGGTGGCGGAACAGCCGCTGATCCTCTTTCACGAGGATTCCGTGTCGCGGCGGATCGTGGACGAACGATTCACCGAGGTGGGCGTGTCGCCGCGGGTCGTTATGGAAATGCGCAGTCCGGAGGCCATGCGGAAACTCGTGGAGGCCGGCGTGGGGATTTCCTTCCTGCCATCACTGACGGTCCAGGAATCCATCGCGGCCGGTACGCTTCGGGAGGTTGCCGTCGAGGGTTTCGAATTCAGCCGCGACATCGGCGTGGCCTGGCGACGCGGCCGGTACTTCAGCCCGGCGCTGGAAGTGCTGTTGGAGGATATCTTCGAAAGTTACGGCGAGGGTGAGGCCTGGGTGGAGCGGCAGAAACGGGATCAGTCGTAGGCGTTCAGTTCCGCGTCGATGCGGTCTCGGTGCCGGGGGTCGGCGGCCGGCCCTGCGACGGGCGCGGGATCACCACGGCTCATTCGTCCTGCCCGCCACCGGCGCAACGTGAGGAAGATGATCCCGGCGCCGACGAGGAACATGAGCGGTGTGAAGAGATAGGCCAGCCGGTTGAATCCGGCATTGGGCGGGGAGGAAAGGATGCGTTCCCCGTACATGGCCTTGTAATATTCGATGATATCCGTTTGCGTCTTTCCGTTGGCGAGCATTTCCCGGAGATCCTCTTTCATCCTTTCCGCGGTACCCGAGTAGTGCTGGCTCAGCGGGGCGCGCCAGCAGCATGGCGCGATCAACTGCTCCTCGACCAACGCGGCGAGGCGTTCCCTGGCTTCGGCCATGACCGAGTTTACCTGTGAAATGGCCGTGCTGGCCGCTGCCAGAAGAACGATTAACGGTATGATGAGGAAGAGGGTGGCTCGTCGCATGGATCCCGTCGGGCTGGTTGTGAAGGCCGCGGTCTTAATCTACCTGATAATAATGTACGATATTTGGCTCGGTTGTCAATTTGATTTGATTCTGACGTATATTCCTTCAATTCTTGCTGTCCATTTCGTCCACGCGGCCCTGCGCAGCCGTTATCCTTTCATCCAGTCTGCCCTGTTGAATTTCGACAGAAGACGTACGTTCCTCCAGCCGGTCAAACCGCCGGTCAACAGCATCGAACCGCCTGTCCACTTCGTCAAACCGCCTTTCCACCGCTTTGAATTTCTCGTCCATCCGGTCGAGAATCCTGGATTCTATTTCAAGCATTTCAGCTTTGATTTCCCGTCTGCTGCCCTTGGCCTCACGCCAGAAGAAGATAAAGGCGGTCACCAGTACGGCCGGTTGGATCCAGATCGATATGGTTTCCATTTCCATGCTCCTTTCAAATGATCCGATACCATTGTGATTATAAATGGAATAGTGGAAATGCCGGCCACGATTCTCGCTTTTTCTTTTATATTCTTGACGTTACCGGCACGGCGCTCCTATTCTGAGGCGCATTTCGCGGGACTCGCAGTTTATGACGGGCTGGGCAGATTGTCGCGTGACTACGTGACCGACGGGAACGCCTGGTTTACCGCGGCCGAAACCGCGGGAACCGCGTGACCGCCAGTCCGGACAAGCCAACGGAGCAACCCAACATGCTGTCACGAGGCGAAGTCAACCGATCGCTACGATCCTTTATCGTCGTGAGAGGACTCTGGGGGGCCTGGGGCCAGATGGTCGGGACGAACACGGCCGTCTTCGCGGGTTTCGTGTTGTCCCTTGGACTGGACGCGTCGGACATCGCTTTCTACTCCGCGATCGCATCGATCCTCGCCCCGGTGCAGATCATTTCCTCCCTCTTCAGCAAGTCCATCGAGAACAAGAAGCGCTGGGTCGTCTGGAACGGCGTGCTGGAGGCGTTGTTCCGGGGGCTCATGATCACCATCCCCTTCCTCTTCGTTGAATCGCTGCACCAACGGATGCTGCTCATCTTCCTGGTCGCCGGGCTGACCGCGGGGTACATCTACACGCCGTTCTACTCGAGCTGGGTCGCCGGCACCGTCCCGGAAAACATCCGCGCCCGCTTCACGAGCCGTCAGACCATCGTCAACAGCCTCGTGGGCGCGGCGGTGGGCGTCATGACGGGCCGTTTCGTGGACTGGTTTCCGGATGACGAAAAGCTCATGGCCTTTGTGGTGGTCTTCGTCGTTGGCACCCTTTGCGGCGCCGCCGGGCCGCTGTTTCTCAAGCGCACGCCTTACCCGACCCGCGTCGACGAGACCGAGACCCGGAATCCCCTGCGCCACCTGCTGCAGCCATTCAGGGACCGGAACTTCCGCCAGCTGGTCACATTCTACGCGTCCTGGCAGTTCGCCCTCGGGCTCTCCGGTCCGCTCTTCAGCGTGTTCATGCTCGACCGCCTGGGGTTCGGCTACACCGCCATTTCCCTGCTGAGCGCCCTGGGCACGCTCGCCACCATCGCGGGGTACCGCGCCTGGAGCGTGATCATCGATCGCTTCGGCAGCAAGCCGGTCCTCCAGATCCTCATCATCCCCGGCGCGCTGAACGCCTTTCTCTGGGGCCTGTGCCAACCCGGCAATCACGCCATGGTGGCCGTCGCCATGTTGCTTTCCGGCCTCATCATGGGCGGCATCAACCTGGGCGTCACGCCCCTGCAGTACGCGCTGCTCCCGAAGGAGAACCAGGACGAGCGGGTCGCCTACATGGCCTCGTGGTCCACGTCGATCAACCTGCTCTATGCCGCCGGGCCGCTCCTTGGAGGCATCCTGGTGGCTTCGCTGGCCGGGGTCCGTTTCACCGTGGCCGGGTTCCTCATCCAGGACATCAATCTCCTGTTCTTCCTGAGCGGGATCATGCGTTTCGTGCCGCTGTTCCTGCTCCGGCCGGTACGCGACGCCCGCTCCATCTCGTCCCAGCAGCTTCTTTCAAACATGTTCCGCGGCAACCTGCTGAGCTACACCTTCAACTACATCGTGTTCAACGTGGCCACGGCCGAAGACCGGCGCGCGAGGGCGGCCTACAGGCTGGGTCGGTCCCGGAATCCCATGGCCATCGACCACCTCGTCCAGGCCCTGTCCGACGCCAGCTCCAAGGTGCGACGGCAGGCCGCGCGGGCGCTGGGGGAAACCGGCTCGGAGGTGGCGGTGGACTCGCTCATACGGGAACTGGAGAGTCCTTCTTCGGACATTCGCAGCGAGGCGGCCGAAGCTTTGGGCCAACTGAAACACGCCAGGGCGGTAGACCCGCTGGTCGAGGCCCTGGAAGACGAAGATCCCAGGGTGCGGATCAGCGCCATTTCCGGACTGGGCCAGATGGAAGGCGACGACGTGCAGGAACTGCTGTTCTGGCATTTCTCGAACAACGTGGACCCGTTGACCTTCCCCACGCTCGTGGAGGCCCTGAGCCACCGCGAGGACTACCGCATCATCAAGCCGACCTTCGACCGCCTGGGGTCCTTCACATCGCCCGCGGTTCGGCTGCAGCTGCTCAACAATATCTGCCACACGCTGGGCGCCGGCGACCGCTTCTACAAGCTGCTGTCCATGGAGGAAAACGAACGCTACGGCGAACTGGAACGCATGATCAAGCGGACCGTAACCCGGTTTACCGATTCGAAGGCCGTCCCCGAAGACACCCGCCGGAGCGTGGAAAGCCTCTTCGCGCTGTTCACCCAGGCCTACGAACGCAACGACGTGCCGTCCATGATGGAACAGGCCCGGTTGCTCGCGGCGCTCATCCGCGACAGCCACCCCGTCATCGAACAGAGTCCCCTTGACACCCTGTCGGTGTATCTCATTATCATGACCATGAACCACTTCATCGACAGCGACGCCCACCAGGATCTGCCGGGCGCCCAGGAGATCTTCCTGGCGGTGTGCATGCGGCGGATCGCCACGCTGGTGAGCTGATATGCAGGATGGTGTAACGAGCTGACGACGTCCCCCGATGCGACGGCCGAATCCACGGTTGTGACGCGCCGCCGGCGTGGATGAACCGGGTTGACCAGCCGGCCATGGAAGAGTTCGACTATGAACAAAACTCGGGAACAGTTCCACCTGGGCATCGCCGGGGCATGCGGACGGGGCATGAGCTTCCGCGCCGCCTGCGACGCCCTCCCCCGTGTGCGCGTCCACGCCGTGTGCGACATCGACGCCGGCGCGCTGCCCGCCACCGCGGAGCTGCTGGGCGCTTCGGAGCAGTACACCGACTACGATGAAATGCTCGAACGGTCCGACCTAGACGGCGTGATCATCGCCACCCCCATGCCGCTTCATGCGCCGCAGGCCATCGCCGCGCTGGACCGGGGACGGCACGTATTCAGCGAGGTCCCGGCGGCGGTTTCGGTCGAGGAGTGCCGGGCGATCGTCCGGGCGGCCCAGTCCTCCGGACGCGTATACATGATGGGCGAAAACTACACCTACATCCGCGAGAACGTGCTGGTGAAGGCGCTCGTCAAGGCGGGGCATTTCGGCACGCCCTACTACGCCGAGGGAGAATACCTTCACGAGCTCAAGGGATACGACGAGCAACGCCTGGCGGCCCGGGGACTGCCGCCCGAACAGGTCTGGCGCCGCCACTGGCAGTCGGGCATCGACGGCATCACCTACGGGACCCACAGTCTGGGGCCCATCCTCCAGTGGTTCGACGACCGCGTGGCGTACGTGACCTGTCACGGCAGCGGCCACCACTACCTGGACACGGAGGGCAGGGCCTACGCCCAGGACACGAGCGTCATGCTCTGCAAGATGGCGGGCGGCGGCCTGGCCAAGATCCGCATGGACCTTACCTCCGACCGGCCCCACGCGCTGACCAACTACCAGCTCCAGGGGACCGACGGCTGTTACGAATCGGCCCGGGGCAAGGGACAGGCGTACCGCGTCTGGCTCAAGTCCCGCTGCGTGGACGAGAACACGTGGATGGACCTTCACGAGCTCGAAGAGGAGTTCCTGCCCGACTGGATGGGGGCGGCGGCCGCGAAAGGCGCCGGGCACGGCGGGAGCGACTACCACGAACTGGTTGAGTTCATCGAAGCCGCGGAAGGCCTGCGCAAGCCGTCCATCGGCCTGCACGAGGCCATGGACATGACCCTGCCCGGTCTCGTCAGCCAGCAGTCCATCGCCGAAAACGGCAGTTCCCTGCCTGTCCCGGATTCGAGGGATTGGTACTCGGAACCTCCGGAGCGCTGAACGGCGGTTGGCGGTCTCAGCCAGGGATAGTTTACGCTGTACCTGACCGGTGCGGGCGGCTATACTTTGACAATACGCAAAGTTGCAGGCGCGGGCGGCTATACTTTGACAATACACTACGCTTAGCGGCTCGCATCTGTCGAGAAATCTGGAGTACGTCTCATGGCCCGTCCCGGCAGTCCGATCGAGGACATCGACACCCCGGCCCTGGTGATCGACCTGGATCGGATGGAAGGCAACATCGCCCGCATGGCGGCGTTCTTCGCCGACAAGGACGCCTACTTGCGGCCCCACACCAAGACACACAAGACGCCGGTCCTGGCACACCGGCAGATCGAGGCCGGCGCCCGGGGCGTCACCTGCGCCAAGCTGGGCGAGGCCGAGGTCATGGCCGCGGCGGGCATTCGCGACATTCTGGTGGCCAACCAGGTCGTCGGACGCGTCAAGATCGACCGCCTCGTCGCCCTCGCACGCCATTCGGACGTCATCGTCGCCTCGGACCATGAAGCAAACGTACGGGAGATCTCCGACGCGGCGCAGGCCGCCGGCACCCGGGTGAACATGATCATCGAAGTCGATGTGGGCATGGAGCGCTGCGGCGTGCCGCCCGGCGAACCCGCCTGGCAACTCGCACAGGCCATCGACCGGCATCCCGGTGTCGTCTTCCGCGGGGTGATGGGTTACGAGGGCCACATCATCGGCAACCCGAACGACGAGGAACGGTACGCCGGCTGTCGGGCGTCCATGACCATGCTCACCCAGACCGCCGACTACATCCGTGAGCGGGGGCTGGCCGTGGACCTGGTCAGCGGCGGCGGCACGGGGACGTACAAGGTCACCGGGACGTTTCCGGGAGTGAACGAAGTGCAGGCGGGATCCTACATCCTGATGGACGGCACCTACCAGCAACGCATCCCCGAATTCGACTGCGCGCTTACGGTCTACGCCACGATCGTCAGCCGGCCCGGCGACGAACTCGCCGTCGCCGACGCGGGCCTGAAGACCATGACAAACGACATGGGGCTGCAGTCCGTCCGCGGCGTGGAAGGCGCATCCATCCTGCGCCAGTCCGAAGAACACGTCAAAATCGAGCTGCCCGGCGCGTCCTGTATCTTGCGGCCTGGCGACAAGTTCCACATCGTCCCGAGCCATTGCTGCACGACCATCAACCTCCACGACCGGTTCTACGGCGTGCGCGACGGTACGGTCGAGTCCGTGTGGGACATCGCGGCGCGCGGAAAACTACAGTAGGAGCAACTATGGATCCCCGATACCACGTAATCAACGTCGATGAGATTCCCAGCCCATCCATGCTGGTCTACCGGGAGCGGCTCAAGGAGAACATCGACCGGACCCTGGAGATCGCGGGCGGCCCCGAACGCCTCCGTCCCCACATAAAGACCCACAAGATGCGGGCCGTCATCGAGATGCAGCGCGCGGCCGGGATCGACAGGTTCAAGTGCGCCACGATCTACGAGGCGCGGATGCTGGCGGAAATGGGCGTGGAGGACGTCTTCATCGCCTACCAGATGATCGGGCCCAACATTGGACGCCTGGTCGACCTCGCCGGTCGTCATCCCGGTACGACCTTCCGCAGCATGGTGGATGATGCGGGCGCGGCCGAGGCGCTGTCGGCGGCGGCGGATGGCGCAGGCGTAACCATCGACGTGCTGCTGGACTTCGACGTGGGCCAGCACCGCACCGGTATCGCGGCCGGGCCGGAAGCGCTCGAACTCTACGCGCTGCTCGACCGCCTGCCCGGCATCACGCCCGGCGGCCTGCACGGCTATGACGGCCATAACCACCAGGCGGACCTCGAGGAACGCCGGCAGGCCTGCGGCGCCGCACTGGACCAGGTGCGCGCTTTTCAGGCCCGGCTGGAGTCCCGGGGCCTGCCCGTGCCGCGGCGGGTCATGGGCGGTTCCATATCTTTCCCGTGCTATGCCCCGGCCGAAGACGTGGAACCCTCGCCCGGTACTTCTGTGTTCTGGGACTGGGGGTACAGCAGCCGCTTCCCCGACCTGCCCTTCGAAGCCGCGGCCCTGCTACTCAGCCGCATCATCAGCGTTCCCACGCCGACGCGCGTGACCCTCGACCTGGGCAACAAGTCCATCGCCTCGGATCCGGCCGGGCAGCGCGGCATCCCCTGGAACCTTCCCGGTGCCGAACCCGGGCTGCACAACGAGGAACACTGGATCATGGACTGCCCGGACAGTTCCGGCCAGTCAGTCGGCGACCCTATATACGTCTTCCCCACCCACGTATGCCCCTGTACCGCGCTGCATCGCCAGGTCTACGTGATCGACGGCGACGGCCTCTGCCGCGAACAGTGGACCGTCGACGCGCGGAACCGGGAATAGCGCGCGAGATAACGAACGGCAACCACCGTAAGGCGCAGTGGACCGTCGACGCGCGGGACCGGGAATAGGGTTCGGTTCAGCACGATTCCGGTCCGCAGCTATCCGCGAAAACTCCTTCGAAGTCCCCTCGCAATTCTGTGACAAACGTGTTACAATTTTTCACTTTCCTATTGACGAAGTGACGTAAATACATTATCTTAAACTGTTCGCGCTTTCTGCGAAAACCGGGCCGTGTTCCAAGAGAATCGTCCCGGTTGTATGGGTTATTTTCAGGCACGTCGACAAGGCGCTTGCATGTCGTTTGAGCAGATCCTCATTGAGCAGGACGGCGGGGTGGTCACGATCACGATCGACCATCCTCCCCTGAACGTGCTCAGCGCCCAGGTCGGACGTGAACTCGGTGAAGCGCTCGACCAGTTAGACGGCGACCCGGACGCTTCCGTGGTCGTGCTCACGGGTAGCGGCGACCGGGCTTTTGCCGCCGGGGCCGACATCCGGGAACTGCAGCGGCTGTCGGGTTCGGACGCCGAGGAAATGACCCATCGCTGGCATCGCCTCTTCCGGCGGATCGAAGGATTCAGATTGCCGGTCATTGCCGCCGTGAACGGGGTGGCGCTCGGAGGCGGATGCGAACTGGCCATGGCGTGCGACCTGCGTTACGCCTCGGAGAAAGCCCGGTTCGGCCAGCCGGAAATCAACCTCGGCCTGGTCCCGGGATGGGGCGGCACGCAACGGTTGCCGCGACTCATCGGTCGGGGACGGGCCCTCGAGTTGATGTTGACGGGCGATATGTTCGATGCCGCCGAGGCCCATCGCCTCGGACTCGTCAATCGCGTTACGGCGCCGGAGAAGTTGATGGATACGGTCGGGGAACTGGCCGGGCGCATGGCCGCAAAAGGCGGCGTGGCGCTGGCTTCCATCAAGACCTGCGTCAACGAAGGGCTGGACCAGGGGCTGGACGAAGCCCTGGCGCTTGAAGCCCGGGAATTCGGAGCGGTGAGCTCCTCAGAGGACAAGGCGGAAGGCATCGCGGCGTTTCTCGAGAAACGTCCCGCGGCATTCCGGGGTCGCTGAGTCGAGGCGTGCGCACTCAATAAGCGACCTGGATTTCATCGGTAACCATGGCACGCGGCAGGAAGAGAGCGATCGTATGCAGCTACTGGGACCCACCGAGGGCGAATACATTCAGGTAACAGGCGAATTCGAAAAGCGTGAAGCCATCGAGTTCTGCGTTCAGGATCTGAACAGCAAGAACATGGAATTCGGCGTCTGCGAGCAGGACGGCAAGTTCTTCGTGGCCCGGGTCATCGTGCCGGACGAAGAGATCGATACCCGTTCCAAGATTGTCACGGTGCGCAGCGACCGGGTGGACATACACGGGAATCCCCGCGGGATCATCCGCAAGGGGGTCTACAACTTCGTGGAATGGTACGCGGACGGAGAAGTCACTGCCCAGGAAGCCGCTGTCTGAATCACGGGCCTGCCTGATCCGACCCGGCGGAACCCGCTCACTTCCCAGGGGCCGCCCCGGCCTGTCGGCATCCTTTCAAAGACTTCCCCGGTCCATATGTGCCTGGACTGCCTGGACAGGCCGTGCCTGACCGGGTCTTACGCATACAAAATGCCGGACTGAGTGCATCCCACTCGACGAAACCATGGAAGCTTTCTGCCAGCCTTCCATGGTTTTTTTGTAATACTCGTATGCATACCGCGGACGCGACTTTCATCGAAGCGACTACCGTGATCTCGATTTCCATCAAAGCGATTTCCGCGGACGCGACTTCCGCGAGCATTCCTTCGGCAACTACAACTTTCTCAATCACGATCTGACCCATGCCGCTCGTATCCTTCCACAAAGTCACGAAATACTACGGCGCGCAATGTGTCCTGCAGGGCATCAGCTGGGGCATTGACCCCGGCCAGCACGTGGGCCTGATCGGTTCCAACGGGACCGGCAAGACGACCATGCTGCAGCTCATCACCGGCGACCTGTCGCCGGACGAGGGGGAGATCTCCCGCCGTCGGGACCTCCGGACCGGCTACCTGACCCAGGACGCGCACCTGACCGCCACCAACTCGGTCCTGGACGAGGCGCTGAGCAGCTTCGAGCGCATTCACGCACTGGAAAAGCAGCTGCGCACGGCTGAAGCGGCGCTGGAGAAGGCAAAGGGCGACGCGGAAGAGTCCGAGCGACGCCTCGGACTGTATGGCCGGCTGACGGAAGAGTTCGAACGGGCCGGCGGTTACACCTACCCGCATCGCGCAAAGACCGTGCTTCACGGGCTGGGTTTCAAGGAGGAAGACCTGCCCCTGCCGGTCAACGTGCTCAGCGGCGGGCAGAAGACGCGCCTGCGCCTGGGCAAGCTGCTGCTGGGGGACGCGGACCTGCTGCTGCTGGACGAGCCGGAAAGCCACCTGGACGTGGCCGCGACGGAATGGCTGGAAGAGTACATCACCGACCACCCGGCGGCCATCCTGCTCGTTTCCCACGACCGCTACTTCCTCGACCGGACCGTGAACCGGATCGCCGAACTGGAAGACCTGGGTCTGCAGAACTTCCCGGGCAATTACACCCGGGCCATGGAGGTCAAGGCCGAACGCCTCAAGGCGCGGCAGCGCGCCTACGACCAGCAGCAGGCCTTCATCCAGGAGCGGGAAGAGTTCATTCGCCGGACCATCGAGGGCGTCAAGACCAAGCAGGCCCAGGGAAGGCGGAGCCACCTGGCGCGCCTGGAGCGCCTCGAGAAGCCGCGGACGAAGCACCGGACGGCCTCTCTGAACTTCGGGGCGATGAAGCGCAGCGGGCGGGACGTACTCGCGCTCGACGACGTATCCAAAAGCTACGGTACGCGGACGCTGTTCTCGGAGCTGCACTTCACCCAGCACCTGGGCGACCGTGTAGGCCTGATCGGATACAACGGCGCGGGCAAGACCACGCTGCTCCGCATGATCGTGGGTCAGGAGACGCCTTCGTCCGGAAGCATCCGCCTGGGTACGGGCGTGGACATCGGCTACTACGACCAGGAACGGGCCAGCCTCACGGGCGACCGGTCCGTACTGAACGAACTCTGGTCGGTCAGGCCGGGCATGAACGAAGGCACCGTGCGCAACCTCCTCGGCCGGTTCCTCTTCCGGGGAGACGATGTCTTCAAGCAGGTGAACCTGCTGAGCGGAGGGGAGCAGGGGCGCCTGGCGCTGGCCAAGCTGATCCTGGAGGAGCCGAACTTCCTGGTCCTCGACGAGCCGACCAACCACCTGGATATCCTCTCCAGGCAGGCCCTCGAACAGGCCCTGGCCGACTACCCCGGCACGCTCATGGTGGCGTCCCACGACCGGTATTTCCTCGACCAGATGGTCGGCGCGCTGCTGATCTTCGAACAGGAAGGCGTCCGCCACTGGGAAGGCACCTACTCGGAGTACCGAGCCTACAAGGAGGAGCAGCGCCTCGCCGCTGCGCGGGCGAAGGAGAAGAAACCGCGTCGAAAGGCCGGGGCGGCTGACGGGACGACTGGCGGGGCGACCGGGGCGGCCTACGATCCCCGTAAGAAGGAACGCAAGGAGCAGCGGATGATGGCCGAGGCGCTGGAAGAGGCCATCCGGAAGAAGGAGGCGGAGATCGCCCGCCTCGAGGGCGACCTCGGCGAGGAGGGGACCTTCTCCGACCGGGAGCAGGTCGAACGGGTCGGCAGCGCTTATGCGCGCGCCCGGCAGGAACTGGAAGACCTCTACCTGGAGTGGGAGGTCGTCGCCATGGAACTGGAAGATTAGGATCGGAGGGATTTTGTACGACGCCGTCATCATAGGGGCCGGCCCGGCCGGACTCGCCGCGGCCTACGCCGCCAAGCAAGCCGGATTGGACTACGTGGTCGTGGAACGCCAGTGCATCGTCCACACCATCTACCAGTTCCCCACGGGCCTGGTCTTCTACTCGACCCCGGAACTCATCTCGCTGGGCGACGTGCCCATGATCGTCCAGGGACTCAAGCCCACCCGGGAAGAGGCGCTGAACTACTACCTGAAATTCGTCGAGTCCCAAGGACTCAAGGTGAACACATACGAAGAGGTCACCCGCATCTCGGGCCAGGACGGCGACTTCGAGATCGAATCAGTGTCGCAGCGTGAGGGCGACCGGCACTACCGGACCCGGAAAGTCATCCTGGCCACCGGCGCCTTCGACAGCGCCAACCGGATCGGCGTGCCCGGTGAGGAACTGCCCAAGGTCTTCCACTACTTCAAGGAGGGCCACCCCTACTTCGACCGGGACGTCCTCGTCGTGGGCGGCAAGAGCTCGGCCGTGGAGACGGCGCTGACCCTCTACCGCGCCGGCGCGCGGGTCACCATGTCCTACCGCCAGAGCGCGTTCCGGGGCATCAAGTACTGGGTCCTGCCCGACCTGGAGAACCGCATCGCCGAGGGATCGATCACGGCCATCATGGATTCCACGGTGAAGGAAATCCGACAGACCGATGTGGTCCTGGAAGCAGCGGGCACTGAGCGCGTGATCCCGAACGACTTCGTCTTCTGCATGACGGGCCACACACCCGACGTGCCCTTCTTGAGCGGCACGGGCGTCAAAGTCCACCCCAAAAACAACATCCCTGTACACGATTCCGACACCTTCGAATCCAACGTGCCCGGTATCTACATCATCGGCGTCATCACCGCCGGCAACGTGAGCAGCGACATCTTCATCGAAAATAGCCGCTTGCATGGACCGAAGGTGGTGGAGCATATTCTGGGGCAGGACGAGATTTCGCAGTGAGTATACAGATTTCGCAGTGAGTATACGACTGTATTTCAATGAGCACTGTCCCGATTGCGCGCAGAAGGCACAGCGCACGGGTCGCATGGACTGGCTGGACCGAGTAGAATTGCGGACTGACCGGTCACCAATCGGAGAGGTACCCGCAGGTGAAATCGTCGTGGACGAAAAATGAACGGACAGGGTATTCACCGGGATCTTTGCGACGCGCAAAGTGTGCATGCAGATTCCCCTGTTGATTCCTTTCGGACTGTTTCTGTTTCTGACGCCTGTCCTGAAGTTCGCAGGACGAAGAAAAACGGGATGTAACGGCGACGCATGCGAGATTTGAGACGGTTAATCACTGTTCGCGGTGTACCATGCCGTAAATGGCGAACTTGCCGAACGCGGCATGCCATGTCGTACGTGGCGATCTTCCATTCGGTTGCTCAGTTGCTCCACGCCAGTGTTTTTGTCGATGAAGAGGTGAATCCATGAATGAAAGGCAATCTTCTCCCAATCCCCTCGTCGGCGTGGTCATGGGCAGCAAGTCCGACTGGGACACCATGCAGAAAGTCAGGGACGTTCTCGAGCAGTTCGACGTGCCCCATGAATGCCGGATCGTCTCAGCCCACCGCACGCCCCTCTGGCTGGCCGAATACGCGGCCGAGGCCGAGGGAAGAGGACTCGAAGTCATCATCGCGGGCGCCGGAGGCGCGGCCCATCTCCCCGGCATGATGGCGGCCCAGACCCTGTTGCCGGTCCTCGGCGTACCCGTGGAAAGCAAGGCGCTCAAGGGCATGGACTCCCTGCTCTCCATCGTCCAGATGCCCCGCGGCATCCCCGTGGGCACGCTGGCCATCGGCCAGTCCGGCGCAGTGAACGCGGGCCTGCTCGCCGTGGCCATCCTGGCCACCTCGCGGCCGGACCTGCGGGAGAAACTGAGGACGTACCGGGAAGATCAGACCGACAAGGTCATGGGAGACGAGCTGCAGTGAGTGGAACACACGAACTGGCCGTCGCGAGCGCTATGAACGACCAGACCGTAACGGACGGCGCCGCGACATGAACGACCCAATCCTTCCGGGTTCGACCATCGGTATCCTCGGCAGCGGCCAGCTCGGTCGCATGATCGCCATTGCCGCCCGGCGTATGGGTTACCGCGTCCACACCCTCTCACCCGAATCCGACTCGCCCACCGGTCACGTCGCCGACCGCGAAGTCGTCGCCGCCTACGACGACGTGGAGGCCGTGAAGCGCTTCGCCGAAGACGTGGACGTTATCACTCTGGAATTCGAGAACATATCGGCCGTATGCGTCGACGCCGCATCGCCCATTGCACCGGTTCGCCCCAAAGGAAGTGTCCTCCACACGACGCAGAACCGCCTGCGGGAGAAGACTTTTTTGGCGGAACACGGGTTTCCAGTCGCGTCATTTCGTCACGTTAAATCGAAAGAGGAACTTGCTGTGGCCGTCGCGGAAATCGGCGTGCCCGCCGTGCTCAAGACGGCCGGATTCGGCTATGACGGAAAAGGGCAGGTGAAGATTGACTCGGCCGACGACGTGGACCGCGCCTGGGCGTCCATGGCGGGGCAGGAAGCGGTGCTCGAAGCGTTTATCGACTTCAAGTTGGAACTGTCCGTGGTTGCTGCGAGGGGATTGACAGGCGACTACGCGCACTACGGTGCGGTGGAAAACAAGCATAGCCACCACATACTCGATGTCACCACCGCCCCGGCCGACGTGTCCGGCGCGGTAAACGTTACCGCCGTGAACCTAACCAGGAAGGTCTTCGAAGCCCTCGATGTCGTCGGGGTCGCCTGCGTCGAGTACTTCCTCGACCGCGACGAGAACCTCATCATAAATGAGATCGCACCCCGCGTCCACAACTCGGGCCACTTCACCTTCGATGCTTGTGTTACCAGCCAGTTCGAGCAGCAGGTCCGCTCCGTGTGCGGTCTGCCCCTCGGATCGACTGAGCAGCCCCGGCCCGCGGCCATGGCAAATTTATTGGGAGATCTGTGGACGAATGGCGAACCGGACTGGGCAGCGGCCCTGGCCATTCCGGAAGTCAAGCTGCACTTGTACGGAAAACAGGAAGCCCGCCCCGGAAGAAAGATGGGACACTTGACGGCGATGGCGGATACACGGGAGCAGGCGGTGGAAAGTGTGGTGGAGGCGAGGAATATGTTGAGAGGATAAAAGTCTGAATTGCTACTGTTTTTAAGATACGTGTAGGCTAGACCAATTAGAAATAGGACTTGAGCTCAAAATATCTTACCTTGCTCTGCCGATCTCCAAATATAGCGAACTGGTTTCGACAGTTTTTCAAGTTTGCCTTCTAAAACTGCTTGATTCAACCATTCATCCAACTGAGTCTTTTTAAGTTGCAATATGTCAGCCAATTGCGTGCGATTCTTTGGATCGTTCTCACACAGAATCCTCACTTTTGAAATAAACACCTCGTAGAATCCTAAGTTTTTGTCGATCATATGTAATTCCGCATTCGAATCTGGATATTCGCCAGCCACTTCGTCATCCGAAGCATCTCCCCCTTTTTGAATATCTGTCTCCAAACCAAGTGTTAAATCAGCATGTATCCCACTATAAAGGTTTTTACCTTCGCCAATTACTAATTTGCTCTCAGCTTCACTGTATGTCTGATTGGAAGTATCAACTGAGAGACGTACTTGCTGAACAACATCAGCGATTTTGTAAGGAGCCCACTGTCCTCCCCCTCGATTAACAATGTCCTCATTTCCTGCTTTTCTGTCAGCGGTACGTTTGACCCAGGTTGGCACCCATTTCTTCCTATGATTTTCCATGGCACCAGTCCAAGTGCCGCCTTTAACGCCGGAGTGAACGACTATCGCTGCATCAGATAGACAGTAGATGTATTTATTGCGCTCCATAGCTTTGGCTGTGTTGAAACCCGATTCTGGATTTGTGGTAGAAATCAGAACGAGATTCTGATCCTGAAGGTGTCTACGATACTTTAGACTCGAACTAGTTCGCAAAAGATTGTCCGCTAGCACTCCGATCACGTTACCACAGTTTGCGAGCGCTCCAAGCATTGCGGATTCATCTACTCCTCTCGCACCACCGGACACAACCGTTAGGCCACTTCCAGCGGCCACAACCCCTACACCAGAACTGTACGCCAGGTCTTCCTCCGCCGCGTTGCGCGAGCCTACTACAGCCAACCCTCCATCCTTCAACATGGATTTGTTCCCACTACCAAACACGACGATTGGCGCAGCGTTCCCCAGTCGTTTTTTGAACCGCTTTGGATAGTCCTCTCGTGTCAGAACCCAAAGACCTGCACCGGTCCATTTCTCCATCGCGATTGCAAGAGCTCCACCTCTGTCCAAGAGCCTTTTAAGACGCTCTAGTGTAATAGACTTATCAGACCACTCCGTTAACTGCTCATGGATGTCCCCGGTCATTAGATCCCATGGATTCATGTCGCGTTTCCGAAGCCATCCTGCAAATCGCTTCCACTCACTGATCGTCAACGGTTTGGCCGCATCATTTCCCACCTGTGAGAAATGAGCGCTTAATAACAGGATAGCCTGTGTTCTATATAGTTCTGACATTCAATTCCCAGAATCCGCTGAAGCCAATGCCACGGGATAGATCGACCCGGCTCCAGCCTGTCGCAACAAAGTGGTTAGCACCGTCATTGTCCAACCTGAATCGATAACGTCATCAACCAGTATAGCGGGACCTTCGGGAATCTGATCTGAAATCCTGAAAACGCCATCCAGGTTTTTGCTCTGATGAAAGATGTTCTGCTGATCCTTCTGGGGTTCATTATCTGTAATCTTGTGTATGGCGTCAACGAAAGGCAACTGTAATTGTATCGCGAGTCTAATTGCAAAATCAGATACCAACGTTGGTTGTCTGATCGATGGTACCCAGGTTACCCATTCTGGCTTGGGATGTGGTTGCCATCGCTTTTCGATCATCTCTGCCATGGCGGCCACCAACTCATCTCGAAAAACACCTGTCTTCTTGTCGGCAGCAATCATTCGACCCCAACCCGCATCTCCCCAACGCGACATTATCCTTCCTTCGGATGACCGTAACTCCTGAGGCAGGTAGCCTTGAAAGCCATATGTTGGAAACGCATCATCAGCTACCCGTACTTTCGTCTTGAATGGCATATCTCCTTGTTTCAGGAAACGAGTTGCCTCAACGATTGGCAATTGGTCTAAATCGATATCCAAAACAGGTTCGCCAATACAGACTGAACATCGCCAGCACTTTTCGTTTTCCGGATCATCGAGTGAATTCCTCAGGAAGGACATCAGGCAGATCTCTGAATCAATGTAATCTTGGACTTCCTGCCACTCGATTTCTCTTTGCGATGACAGGCGTTCGATTTTAGTGCGGTCTATCTGGTATGGTACCGCTGTCCGGCGCCATCGGTAACCATCCCTAATCACAGGCGATGGATTTTCAACACTTAGTATCTTCAATACCTTATCGATCTGCCCGTACCTGAGATTGAGATGTTGCTGAATTTGGGCGATCGATAATTCATCATATTCAGCCAAAACAGCAAGGATACTGTTTACATGTTCCTCATCTGGAAACGCAGTACGACGGAAATACTCGTGGATTTCATCATCCTCCATCCCTGCTATTAAAACTCCGTAAGCCGTGTCAATTGCTCTTCCCGCACGGCCAACCTGTTGGTAATACGCCACTACAGAACTAGGAGCCTGGTAATGTACCACAAAGCCTACATCCGGCTTGTCATAGCCCATACCTAGAGCAGTAGTAGCCACCAGTGTCTTTATCTCGTTCTTATACAAGCATTCTTCCAGATAAAGACGATACTGGTTGCTGTCCTCGAAGTCGTCGTGATTCACGTTCCCATAATAAGCGTATGCTTCTATCCCCTTTTGTCGCAACCACTGTGCAACCTGTTCGGCGTCTCGTACTGTCAGCACATATACAATTCCGGTTCCGGGAAGCTTGGGGATATGCCTTGCTAACCAAGCAAGCCGAGACGCTTGATCTGGTAGACGCAGTGTTTGCAGTACAAGGCTTTTCCTGACTAGTGAACCGCGATGGATTTCGATGTCGCCTAGCAGTGCTTCAATGTCTTCAATTACTCTGTTATTGGCAGTAGCGGTGGTACCAAGAACCGGCATATTCGGCGGCATTTGTTTCAACACGTTTACCAATCGCTGATAGTCGGGGCGAAAGTCGTGACCCCAGTCGGAGATGCAATGTACCTCATCAACGACAAACAGGCCTACGCGATCAGCCACCGGTAACAAAACTTCGTCAACGAACTCCTCATTCGAAAGCCGTTCTGGTGAAATCAGTAATGCATCAACACGGTCGGATTGCAAATCCTGTTTTATATCAGGCCAATTGTACTGATTCGTGGAGTTTATAGTTTCCGCTCGGATACCAAGCCTTTGCGCTGCATCAATTTGGTTTCGCATCAATGCTAGGAGAGGCGATACGATAACCGTTACGCCGGCGCCCCGGTCGCGTAGAATACGAGTACTTATGAAATAGACTGAGCTTTTGCCCCAACCTGTATATTGAACAACGATCAATTTTCGTCTCTGATTTACTAGAGCGTCAATCGCTTCCCATTGGCCTTCGCGAAATCGTACATTCGGATCATCTACCGCGATTTTCAGCTGCTTCTCTGCTTGGTGTCTATCCATAGATCAACTCACCGATGCTAGGACCGAAGCCGTCACCTCGATGCCCGTAGTGCAATTGTGTATGGTTTGGTAGAAGCATAAACGTACTATAATCAACTGATCTGTTATCTTCGAAATCCCTCATATGATATGTCAGTCGTTATTGGTTGCGAAACCTCGCACAATACTCACACTCACACCATCCCCCGCAACGCCGCCACCGCCTCGTCCAGATACTCATCCTGGTTTAGATCTCCCTCGACCAGGTCCGGCCGGTGACCGCCCCACTGCGTAGCCAGCACCAGCGTCTCGCCGATATCCCATAGCGTCCAGGCATTCGCGAATACCGGCAGGCAGTCCAGCTCCACCTGCGTCAATGGGCGCACCTGGTTATATCCCTCCAGGAAGCAGCGCCAGATCTCGTCCGTCAGATGGTCGGGCACCGTCTCGATGATGTTGTACTTGAAGGTCGCCACGTCATAGGCCCGCCAGCCGAAGGCACACTGGTCAAAATCAAGGATGCAGTAGCCGTTATCGGGATGGTACAGGATGTTTCCGACGTGCAGATCGGCGTGGATGAGACCGTAGATGTCCTTACCCTTTCCAAGTCCGCTGATCTGCCGGCGCATGTGCTCGGCGTAATCCTTGAAGAAAGTCAGGTCTTCGCCGCGCCGCTCTTGCAGGATGGACCCCAGCGTCTGCAGCGGACCGTCCAGCAGGTATTGCAGATCGAAATGATGACGACAGTAAGGTTTTGGAAACTGGTCCGCCCGCTGGTGTATTTCAGCTACTGCAGCACCGAAGGAGATCACGACCGGTTCCTTCACTTCGGGATACCAGGTCACGTGCTCCTCGCCCTCGA
>JAPPBT010000024.1 GCA_026702745.1 Gemmatimonadota bacterium | reverse complement strand
GGCGATCTTCATGAGCGCCATGACGCCTCACGCCTCGGCCATCAACTCGTCGGATCGGCCGCGTAAGACGCTCATCCTCAGCTACCGGGCAGCCGATGCCTTCCCCATCCACTGCGGGGTCATGTCGGACAAGGTCGAGGCGCACAGCCGCCTGGTCCGCGGCGAACGGGCTTCACAGGCTCGCTTCACCATGACGGATTTCCCCATTCCGCGCTATGAAGACGAGGTCGCGTCGCTGTACGATCTGCAGGAGAGGTCGAGGAAGTCGGCGTGACTGAAGGACCTACGACAGGGCCGCTTACTGCAGCACGGCCTAAGGCAGGTCCGTGCTCCCCATGAGGTAGCGGTCCACTTCCCGGGCGGCGCCCCGGCCTTCGTGGATGGCCCAGACTACAAGGCTCTGGCCGCGACGGGCGTCGCCGGCCGCGAAGACGTTATCCACGCTCGTGGCGTACTTCCCGTATTCGGCCTGGGCGTTTGACCGGCCGTCCCGTTCCACTTCGAGCTGCTCGATCACCGGATCTTCGGGGCCGGAGAAGCCCATCGCCAGGAGGACGAGGTCGGCGGGCCATTCCTGCTCCGTGCCTTTCTTCGGGCTGAAAGGCGCGCCGTTGCTGGGGACCGACCGGTCGAGGTCGATGGTGCGCAGGGCCTTGACCCGGCCCTGGCCGTCGTCGATGAACTCGACGGTGCTGGTGTCGTAGCGACGGGGGTCGTCGCCGAAGAGGGCCTTGCCTTCTTCCTGGCCGTAGTCGAGCTTGTAGACCACCGGCCACTGGGGCCAGGGGTTGCCCGGCGCGCGTTCGGGAGGCGGTTTGGGGATCACGTCGAACTGGTTCATCGTCTTGCAGCCGTGGCGGATAGCCGTTCCCACGCAGTCCGTCCCCGTATCGCCGCCGCCCAGCACGATCACGTGCTTGTCCTTCGCCGAGATGTAGTTCCCGTCCTCGTGTCCCGAATCCAGCAGGCTCTTCGTGTTCGCGTGGAGGAAGTCCATGGCGAAATGGACGCCGTCCAGGCCGCGACCCGGCGCGTTGCGCACGAAGTCGTTGGGCTTGGTGGCGCCGGTGCAGATCACCACGGCGTCGTTTTCGCTGCCCAGGTCCGCCGCGGGCACGTCCCTGCCGATCTCGACGCCGGTCACGAACTCGACGCCCTCGGCCGTCATCTGGTCGAGGCGGCGCTGGACGACCTTTTCCTTGTCGAGCTTCATATTCGGGATGCCGTACATGAGCAGTCCACCGGGTCGGTCGGCCCGTTCGTAGACCATCACGCGGTGGCCGGCGCGGTTGAGCTGGGCGGCGCAGGCCAGACCGGCAGGCCCGGATCCGATGACGGCCACCTTCTTGCCGGTCCGCTTCGGCGGCGGCTCCGGCTGAATCCAGCCTTCCTCGAAACCGCGGTCGACGATGGCGCACTCGATGCTCTTGATGGTCACCGGATCGGCGTTGATGCCGAGTACGCAGGAGCCCTCGCAGGGCGCGGGGCAGACCCGCCCGGTGAACTCGGGGAAATTGTTGGTCTTGTGCAGCTGCTGGAGGGCTTCCTTCCAGTGGTTCCGGTAGACCAGGTCGTTCCAGTCGGGAATGAGGTTGTTCAGGGGGCAGCCCGACGCGCCGGGTCCCTTGCCCATCGGAACCCCGGTGTGGCAGAAGGGGATGCCGCAGTCCATGCACCGGGCGCCCTGCTCCTGCAACGAATCCACCGCCATGGGCAGGACGAACTCTTCCCAGTCGCCGACGCGTTCGCGAGGATCCCGGTAACCTGCCGTCCCCCGCTCGTACTCCATGAAGCCGGTTGTTTTACCCATAAATCCGTCTGTTGAATGTTATCCCTTGCCGCCGTTGACGCCTACGGGGACGGCTTCAGGCACCGTCTCGACGGGATGTCCGTTGGTCTTGGCCTCTTCCGCCGCCCGTTCCGCCATTTCCTTGAGTGCGCGGCGGTAGTCGACGGGCATGACCTTGACGAAGGCGTCCCGTAGTTCGGACCACCGGGCCAGTACGTCCTCGCCCCGGTCGCTGCCGGTATACCGCACGTGGGCTTCGATCAGCCGCCGCACCTCGGCGACGTCCTCTTCCTCGATCAGCGGTTCCAGGTCGACCATCTCCTGGTTGCACAGTCCGGGGAAGACGCCCTGCTCGTCGAGGACGTAGGCCACGCCGCCGCTCATGCCCGCGGCGAAGTTGCGGCCCACCGGACCGATGACGACCACGCGGCCGCCGGTCATGTACTCGCAGCCGTGGTCGCCGACGCCTTCGACCACGGTCTCCGCGCCGCTGTTCCGCACGGCGAACCGTTCCCCGGCCCGGCCGCGGAAGTAGGCCTGCCCTCCGGTGGCGCCGTAGAGCGCCACGTTGCCGATGATCACGTTCTCGGTGGGCACGAAGCTCGCGTTTTCGGGCGGGAAAACGGCCATGATGCCGCCGGACAGCCCCTTGCCCGTGTAGTCGTTGGATTCGCCTTCCAGGAGGAAGGTAATGCCCGGCGCCAGGAAAGCGCCGAAACTCTGGCCAGCCGACCCGTGCAGCCTGGCCCGGATGGTATTCTCCGGCAGGCCTTCCTCGCCGTGCCTCCGCGACACCTCCGCGCTGAGCATGGCGCCGGCCGTTCGGTCGATATTGTGGATCGCGTGCCGCAGCACGACCGGCTGGCGGTCCTCCAGGGCCTCGGTTGACAATTCGATGAGCCGCTGGTCGAGCTTCTTCTCCAGGCCGTGGTCCTGGCTCTGGCAGCAGTAGCGGGCTACGCGGTCGGGCGCTTCGACGGGCGCGAGCATCCGGGTGAAGTCCAGGCCCTTCGCCTTCCAGTGGTCAATGGCCTTGCGCGTGTCGAGGCAATCGGTGCGTCCCACCATCTCGTTCACCGTCCGGAAGCCCAACTGGGCCATCTGTTCGCGCATCTGCTCGGCGATGAACATCATGAAGTTGATGACGTGCTCGGGCTTGCCCGTGAAGCGCTTGCGCAGCTCCTCGTCCTGGGTGGCCACACCCACGGAGCAGGTATTCAGGTGGCACTTGCGGAGCATGATGCAGCCGCTCACCACCAACGCGGCCGTGGCAAAGCCGAACTCCTCGGCCCCCAGCATGCAGGCGATGACCACGTCGCGGCCCGTCTTGAGCTGGCCGTCGGTCTGCACCACGATACGGCCCCGCAGGTCGTTCTGGACCAAGACTTGCTGGGTCTCGGCGACGCCCAGTTCCCAGGGCACGCCCGCGTGCTTCATGGACGATTCCGGCGAGGCGCCGGTGCCGCCGTCGTACCCGCTGATGAGGACCACATCGGCCTTGCCCTTGGACACGCCGGCCGCCACGGTGCCCACGCCCACCTCGGCCACGAGCTTGACGTGGATGCGGGCCCGGTCGTTGGCGCTC
Organism: Gemmatimonadota bacterium; assembly: GCA_026702745.1. Taxonomy (NCBI): domain Bacteria; kingdom Pseudomonadati; phylum Gemmatimonadota; species Gemmatimonadota bacterium. Next base: position 2,246 of record JAPPBT010000024.1, on the reverse strand, counting down.
TTCAGGTCGTGGATCAGCTGGGCCAGGTCCTCGATGGAGTAGATGTCGTGATGGGGCGGCGGCGAGATAAGCCCCACGCCGGGGGTCGACTTCCGCACGCGCGCGATCTCTTCGAAGACCTTGTGGCCCGGCAGCTGTCCGCCTTCCCCGGGCTTGGCCCCCTGGGCCATCTTGATCTGCAGGTCCGTGGCGTTGACCAGGTAGTTGCTCGTCACGCCGAACCGGCCCGAGGCCACCTGCTTGATGGCGCTGTTCCGCCAGTCACCGTTCTCATCGGGGTAGTAACGGTTCGGGTCCTCGCCCCCCTCGCCCGAATTGCTCCGGCCGCCGATGCGGTTCATGGCGATGGCCAGCGTCTCGTGAGCCTCCTTGCTGATGGAGCCGTAGGACATGGCGCCGGTGGAGAAGCGCTTGACGATCTCCGAGGCCGGCTCCACCTCCACGATAGGCACCGGAGGCTGCACCTGCCTGTAGTCGAAGAGGCCGCGCAGCGTCCCCAGCAGGCGCGTCTGGTCGTCGATCTGGTCCGTGTACTGGCGGAAGAGTTCAAAATCGCCGGTGCGCGTCGACGTCTGCAGGAGCGCGATGGTCTGGGGGTTGAAGAGGTGATGCTCGCCGTCGCTCCGCCACTGGTAGTAGCCTCCCACGTCCAGCGTATGTCCGTTCGCCACGGGACGTTCGGGATAGCCGTGGTGATGGTGCTGGCGGTACTCCGCTTCGATCTCGGACAGCCCGATGCCCTCGATGCGGGACGCCGTCCACGTGAAGTACTTGTCGATGACCGACTGCTTCAGGCCGATGGCCTCGAAGATCTGTGCACCGTGATAGGACTTGATGGTGGAGATGCCCATCTTGGACATGGTTTTCAGGACGCCCTTGCACAGGGCGTTGATCAGGTTTTCCCGTGCCTTGTCCGCGCTGGCCGGACCGCCTGGACCGCTTGGGCTGGCCGCGCTGGCCGGACTGGCCGCGCTGGCCGGCGGATCGATCAGGCCGTCGATGCTCATCCATTCGACCGTTTCGAGGGTCAGGTAGGGATTGATGGCATTGGCCCCGTAACCGATGAGCAGGCAGAAGTGCATGACCTCCCGGGGCTCGCCCGATTCCACGACGATGGCCGCGCTGGTCCGCAGTCCTTCTCGAATGAGGTAATGATGCACGGCGGCGGTGGCGATCAGGCTCGGGATCTGGATCCAGTCCGGTCCGACTTTCCGGTCCGACAGGATAAGCAGCGTAGCGCCCCGTTCCCGGATGGCCCGGCCCGCCTCGCGGCACAGTTCGTCCACGGCCTCCTCGAGAGCGCCGGTCGACGCGGGCGCGCCTGTTCCCGCTGACCCGTCGTAACCCACGGTCCCGCCTGTCGGCGTCGACCCGGTAGTCTCCGAAGTCCGCCGGAACACCGCAGGAAGCGTCTCCGATTTCAGCCCGGGCAGGTCGAGATCCCGAATGCGGGCGAGTTCCCCGTTGGACAGCACGGGGCGGGGGATCCGGAGTTGCCGGCAGTGATCGGGCGTTTCGGCAAAGAGGTCCTGCTCAGGCCCGATCGAGGTGTCCACGGACGTGACCAGCTCTTCGCGGATGGCGTCCAGGGGTGGATTGGTGACCTGGGCGAACAGCTGCTTGAAGTAGTGGAACAGCAGTTGCGGCTTGTTGGACAGGACGGCGATCGGCGCGTCGTTGCCCATGGAACCCACGGGCTCGTACCCATGGGCCGCCATGGGGCCAATGAGGATCTTCAGCTCCTCGCTGGTGTATCCGAAGGCCCGCTGCCGTTCTTCCAGCGTCGCCAGGTCGAGCGCGGGCACGTCGTCGGGCTCCGGCAGGTCGTCCAGATTCGTCATTTGCTCGTCCAGCCAGGTGCGATAGGGCTTGCGCGAGCTGATCTCGTGCTTGATCTCATTGTCGGTGACGATGCGGCCGCGGATCGTGTCGATCAGGAACAGGCGTCCGGGCTGCAGCCGTCCGCGCGTGAGGATCCGTTCGGGCGGGATATCCAGCACGCCGGCTTCCGACGCGCCGACGACGAAATCATCCTTCGTCACCACGTACCGGAAGGGCCGCAGTCCGTTGCGGTCCAGGGTCGTGCAGATGCGGTCGCCGTCGCACGCCGCGATGAGGGCGGGTCCGTCCCACGGTTCCATGAGGCAGGCATGGTATTCGTAGAAGGCCTTAATCTCGTCCGAAATGGATTCAAAGTTCCGACTGGTTGCCTGGATCATCATCATGAGGGCGTGGGGCAGCGACCG
>JAPPBT010000023.1 GCA_026702745.1 Gemmatimonadota bacterium | reverse complement strand
CCAATCGATAGAGCATGGGGGTACTGGCGTGGGTCCAGGACGCGGAGGCGGGTCCGGCGGACCGTCCGAGCGAGAACATTGCGTTGGGGGCGACCTACACCATGGAGCCAGCGCCGAACTATGAACACTGCACGGACGCCGACGATGTCAGGCAACTGACGGATGGGGAGTACTATCGAGGGGAGGAGAGTTTCTGGACGAAACTGGCGACCGTGGGCTGGCAGGATAAGAATCCCGTGATCGTGACGCTAGACTTGGGTGCAGTGCAGCCGATACGGGGCGTCTCGTTCAATACGGCGGCGGGTCGTGCGGACGTGAGATGGCCGCTGGCGATTCGGATTTTCACGGCCGGTGAAGACAGGCAATTCCACGAGATCGGGGATCTGGTGGGACTGAGCGCGGAACACAGCTCGCCCGTTGCGACGGGGTACGGGACGCACTGGTACTGGACGGATCGGCTGAGGACACATGGCCGCTATGTCAGCCTGATTGTGTGGAACGAGCCGTTCATCTTCGTCGACGAGATTGAGGTTTACGCCGGAGAGCCGGAATGGGTCCATGAGCCGTTGCTCGGGTCGGCCATTGCGGATCTGAAGGCGTACGCGGGCCAGATCGGCATCCAAGCGGGGATTCGGACGCGCTTGGTTCGGGACATTCAGGCGCTGAGGAGGGCGGCGGAAGAAGAAGGTGTCCCGGTCGAGACGCAACGCGATGTGCTGGGCGAGCTGGCGGCCGTGGAAGGGGCATTGGGGCAGGCCGGCACTGCGTTCGGGGATGATTTCCAGGCCGTGCTGCCGCTGAATCCGTGGCACGAACGGGTGTTGCGCACGCAGGCGCGGCTCTGGCGCGCCAGAGGATTTGAGCCGCTCACATTCTGGCGCTCGAATCTGTGGGATCCGCTGCCGCTCATCGGCACGCCGGACACGACGGCGGAACTGGCCGTTGAGGTGCATCTGATGCGCGAGGAATACCGCGCGGCGGCGTTCAATGTGAGCAACAGCAGTGACGAGCCGATGCAGGTGCTGTTCCGCCTGAGCGGGCTGCCCGGCGGCGATAATCCGGCGTATGTGACCGTTCACGAGGTGGCTTGGACGGATACGCGGAGGGGGGTGCCAGTTGCCGCGGCCCTGCCGGAGGTTGTTGCCGAGAACGATCTGTATGGGGTGACCGTGCCCTCGGGCATGACGCGGCAGGTGTGGCTGACCTTCCATCCGGTGGACGTGCAGCCGGGCGTGTATGAGGGCGAGGTCGTCGTGGAGTCCGTGCAGGGGGGCAAGCGGTTTCCGCTGCGCATGCACCTGTATCCCTTGGATTTTCCGGAAGAGCAGTCGCTGCACCTGGGCGGATGGGACTACACGGACCGAATCAGTCACTTTCGCTTGGTGACCGAGCAGAACCGGCCGGCGATCATCGAGCACCTGCGCGAACATCTCGTCGACTCGCCGTGGGCCCTCAAGCTGGCGCTGCCCCGGGGCACCCACGATGCGCAAGGGGCGATGACGGCGCCGCCCTCCACCGACTACTTCGATGCCTGGATCGACCTGTGGCCGGATGCAGCCCAGTACCTCGTCTTCGCGAAAGTGGGCCGACACTTCGAATCGTTGCCTATGGGCACGCCGGAGTTCAACACCGCGGTGAAGGCGTGGATCGCGTTCTGGGCGCAACACATGATGGCCAAGGGATTGCAGCCGGAACAGTTCGGGCTGCTCTTGGTGGATGAGCCGGACGAGCCGTGGCAGGACGAGCGCATCTTGGCGTGGGCGAAGCCCATCCGCGAAGCCGAGACAGGAGTCCGCATCTGGGAGGATACGACCCACCGGGACATGGACCGGGCGAATCAGGCGATGATCGATGCGTGCCACGTCCTGTGCCCGAACTACGTGTCCTTCCTGACGCAGGGTCAGGAGTACCGCGACTACTACCTGAAGAAGCGGGATCAGGGGATCGGGTTGGAGTTCTACGCGGCGTGGACGAGCCGCGTCTTCGATCCCTACGCCGGCCGCCTCATGGCGTGGACGAGTTGGCGCTATGGGGCGTCGGGGATCTACATGTGGTCCCTGACCGACACGGGCGGAGCGTCATCGTGGAACGAGTATCTCACCTACAAGGATG
>JAPPBT010000022.1 GCA_026702745.1 Gemmatimonadota bacterium | reverse complement strand
GTCCTCCCCGTGCTGTCTATCAAGGTGCTCGGATTCATCCACCAGGCGGGCGACGACCCGGCAAAGGCCCGTCGCCACGGCCTGGTCTTCACCGCGGGCGTCCTGGCCTCCTTTCTCGCGTTGGCGGCCGTCCTGATCGCCCTGCGGGCCGGGGGGGAGCAGTTGGGCTGGGGATTCCAGCTCCAGTCGCCGGCCTTCATCGTCATCCTGTCGGTCATCATCTTCATGTTTGGCCTGAGTCTCTTCGGCGTCTTCGAGATCGGCACGTCGCTGGTCGGGCTCGGCGGACGAATGGATTCGGGCAGCGGACTCGGCGGATCTTTCCTGAGCGGCGTCCTGGCCACGGTCGTGGCCACGCCGTGCACCGCGCCGTTCATGGGCGTCGCCCTGGGATACGCCCTGACGCAGTCGGCGGTCCAGTCCCTGGCGATCTTCGGGTTCCTCGGCCTGGGCATGGCCCTGCCCTACCTGACCCTGTCATCCGTTCCCGCCCTGCTCAGATACGTCCCGAAACCCGGCGCGTGGATGGAATCATTCAAGCAGTTCATGGGCTTCCTCATGATGGCCACCGTGGTCTGGCTGCTCTGGGTGCTGAACCTCCAGACGGACCCCAACCTGGTCGCCCTCGTGATGGTCCTGCTGGTGCTGGTGGCCCTTGGAAGCTGGATACTCGGCCGCTGGGGAGGCATCGCTTCCGGCAGTCGTTCCAGGATGGCCGCGCGCGCTGCCGCCGCGGTGATCATCATTGCGGGCATGGCTGCCGTGCTGAGCCAGGTACCCGACCCGGCCAGGGCGGAACGTACCGCCGCGGCCCCGACGTTCAGTGCGGGACTGGAGTGGGAGCCCTTTTCCCGGCAGTTGGTGCAGGACCTGCGCACTTCGGGAAAGTCGGTTTTCGTGGACTTCACCGCGGCCTGGTGCCTGAGCTGCCAGGTCAACAAGCGCGTGGCGCTAAGCGACCGCCGCGTGGTGGAGCAGTTCGAGACCCTGGGCGTGGTCCCGGTACAGGCCGACTGGACGTCAAGGGACCCCGAGATCACACAGGCGCTTGCCGAATTCGGTCGCAACAGCGTCCCGCTGTACGTGCTGTATACGGGCGGTCCGGATTCCGAACCGGAGATCCTGCCGGAACTGCTCACGCCGGGCCTGGTACTGGATGCGTTGAAGAAGGTGGAAAGCGGGCGCGCTGCCAGCAGGTAGAATTTGAAGCAGATTGACGTTACTATTCACAAGGAGGACTTTCATGAAGAAGATTTTGATTCCGGCAGCCGTGGTGGCCGTTGCCGCCGCGTTCCTGCTGGTAAACTTCTCCACGCCGATGGCCGCCGGGGAAGCCAAGGTGGGGAACGCTGCCCCGGATTTTACGCTGACGGACACGAACGGCAACAGCGTGACGCTTTCGGACTATAGCGGCAAGTACGTGGTCCTGGAGTGGATCAACTACGACTGTCCTTTCGTGGCCAAGCACTACGACGCCAAGAACATGCAGGGCCTGCAGGACAAGTACCGCGAGCAGGGCGTGGTCTGGCTGGCCGTCAACTCGTCGGCCGAAGGCAAGCAGGGTCAGTTCTCCAATGATGAAATCCATTCGCGCCTGAAGAAGCACGCGTCGACCGTGGACGCCTACCTGCTCGATGGTAACGGCGACGTCGGCCGGACGTACGGCGCCACCCACACGCCTCACATGTACATCATCAACCCGGAAGGCACGCTGATCTACATGGGCGCCATCGACAGCATCAACTCGGCCAACATCGCCGACATACCCAAGGCCGACAATTACGTCGTCATGGCCCTGGACGCGGTATTTGCCGGCAAGGAAGTACCGGTCGAGATGACTCGTGCGTACGGCTGTACGGTGAAGTACTAGAGGTATACATCGGGTCGCGTCATCGACCTGAAGAAGTCGGTCCAAACGAAATTGCCGTTGTTGCCGCTCGTATGGCGACAACGGCAGTTTTGTTTCTATATACTCGTCACATGGGCGTTTGTGATCACGAGTGGTATCTGGAATGAAAGGCATATAAACTCGATAGTTCGCGAGGTTATTTTCGGTTTCTCTGACTAAACATATCGGACACGTAATCGCATCGGGAATCGCCGCATTGCCGGCACGATTGAAAGAGGAACCGAAGGCCATGGAACTTGCTCAACTGCTGATAACGCCGGCGACGCTATTATCAGCCTTCATCTTCTTCTGGAACCAGGCGAAGACCGGTAGGGACGAACTCAAGCGGGAACTCAATACGGTAAAGGATGAGCTGACTCGGCGGGCAGTCAGGGAGGTCCGGACACCACGGCGACTCGGCGGGCGGTCCGGGAGGTCCGGGAGGTCCGGGCAGTCCGTGAGGTCCGGGCAGTCCGGGAGGTCCGGGCAGTCCGGGAGGTCCGACTGACCTTAATGTTACCTTTGACTACGCTCCCTCGTTTTCTATATTCCTGAACAAGCGATACAAGGGTCCGGCGACACCGCAACGAACGGGCCGTTTCCGTTCGTTGCGACTGGATACCCGACCACGCGGAGGATACCCGACCAGGTGGAGCATCTCGCCAGGAGGTCGATATGGCCATGTTCGGCGACCCGGAAGACTTCGTCGTGATGAGCGAGCGGGAGAACTACCTCTACGACCTCCAGGGGTTTCTCGTAGTACGGAACCTGCTGTCCGCCGATGAGGTACGGGCACTGAACGACGCCCTGAACGCCCATCCCGACCGGACCGGCGAGCACGGACCGGGCGGCGCGCTGGACGGCACTCCGCTGGCGGGCTCCGATACGCAGTACGTTCACTACGAAGGCATGCTGACCTGGGATCAGCCCTGGTGCCAGCCCTTTCGCGACCTGCTCGCCCACCCGAAACTGATTCCCTATCTGAATACCATGATGGGCCGGGGCTGGAAACTGGACCATAACATCGACGTGCTCACTTCGAAATCGGGCGCCCAGGGTACGCCCTTTCACGGAAACAGCACGGGGATGTTCGCCGGGTCGACCTACTACATGTACGACGACGGACGCATGCGGAGCGGCCTGATCGTCTGCCAGTTCTACCTGACCGACGTAAATCCGGACGACGGCGGGCTGACCGTGATCCCGGGAAGTCACAAGGCGAATTTCCCCATGCCCGGATTCGTCCGCCACTACGAGGATCACCAGGACATCTTCCATCATATCACCGTGAAAGCCGGCGACCTGGTGATCTTCAACGAGGCCACGACCCACGGCGCGTTGCCATGGAAAGGTGCAGGCGAGCGTCGGTGCGTACTCCACCGGTACATCCCGAAATTCATGCACTACGAAGGCGGCGTCTACGAAACGCGCCTGCCCGAATGGACAAAGGAGCTCACCGAAGCCCAGCGTGCGGTGCTGGAACCCCCGTATATCTACAACCGCCCCCTGATCGAAGACGACGGCGAATCGATCGTTCGTCCCCGAAGGGAGGGCATTTAGCATAGCGCCTACCGGCATGAACCAACCATCCACGCCTTTCGCCACCATGGAACCCCATGAACAGTACCTCTTCGACTTGCAGGGGTTCATCGTGGTGCGCAACGCCCTTGTGCCCCAGCAGGTTGCGGCACTGAACGAGGCCCTGGACGCCAATCGCGACAAGCGGAAGGACGATACGGCAAGCAGCACGAGCGAGGCCCTGAAGGGCAAGCAGTTTCGCGGCCTCTACGAAGGCATGCTGACGTGGGAGCAGCCCTGGTGCCGGCCATTTCGCGAGGTGCTGGCCAATCCCCGAATCATCCCCTATCTGAACACCTTGTTGGGCCGGGGGTGGAAGATGGACCACAGTCCTTTCATCTTCACGTCCGAGGCGGGGACCGAGGGACTGCGCCTCCACGGGTACGGACAGGCCGAGTACAATGGATCCCGGTGCTACCACTACCAGAACGGCGCCATGCGATGCGGCCTGATCAACTGCCAGTACCAGCTGAGCGACGTGAACCCGGGCGACGGCGGGCTGTGCGTCATCCCGGGCAGCCACAAGGCGAACTTCACCCTTCCGGACGAAATCTCCCGCTACGAAGCCAATCAGGATATCGTGTACCACGTGCCCATGAAGGCGGGCGACCTGGTGACCTTCAACGAGGCACCGAACCACGGCACGCTGCCGTGGAAGG
>JAPPBT010000021.1 GCA_026702745.1 Gemmatimonadota bacterium | reverse complement strand
TTTCGACTATCATCAGCGGGGCGTGGTGGCTGTGTACGGAACGCAGGACGGCCTGGAAGAAGGGGAGGAGGAACGGAGCCTCCTCTCCTCCTACGGACTGGAGATCGACACACTTACTCCGGACGGACTGGCCGAGGTACTATCAGGGCTGGAACTGAATGCGTTGGGCGGTCTGCACTTCAGGCAGGATGCCCACTTGACGCCAGCCAAGTTTGTGCGGTCGTTGGCGGACTACACAGAACGGCAAGGCGTGACGGTGCTTACCGGAGCGGAAGTACAGGGCTTCACGAAAGAAAACGGACGTATCTCGGTTACCCACACGACCCGGGGGGATATCGCGGCGGGAGAGGTGGTGCTCACGGCGGGTTCCTGGTCCGCCGCGCTCGGCAGTCTCGCTGGTGTTCTGCTGCCCATTCAGCCGGCCAAGGGGTACAGCGTTACCCTGCGACGGCCTGCTGGCTGGCCGGAAATGCCCTTCATGCTGTCGGAATCCCGCGTGGCCGTCACGCCCATGGGCGACACGCTCCGAATCGGGGGCACCCTGGAGCTGGCCGGCATGGACCAGACCATTAACCAGCGGCGCGTTGCCGCCATTCTGAATGCCATTCCCTGGTATCTGCCGGATTTCGATATCGGTTCTTATGAGATCCTGGAGACCTGGTGCGGGTTGCGTCCCTGCACGCCCGACGGCCTGCCCTTTCTGGGCCGGGTCCCGGACTTCAGCAACCTGGTTGTGGCGGCCGGCCACGCCATGATCGGGGTATCCCTCGGTCCGGTGACAGGGAAGCTGGTCCGCCGGCTCATAGCCGGTGAGCGGACCGACAGCGACCTCGACTTCGATATAGACCTGGATCTCCTCGCGGTGGACCGGTTCGCCGACTAGGTGCGCCGCCGGAGTGCGCCGCCTGAGCGCGCCGGCGAAGTGCACCGCCGGAGTGCGCCGATCTAGTACGCTGTCTAAGAACGCCGACGAAGTACGCTAATCAACTACGCCGCCCAGGTGAATATGTGCGATACAAAGCCCGCAAGCACCTCGTCCGCCCATCCTTTTACGGCCAGGCCCCATGCGACGCTTGTGCGGCTTTCCTTCCCCGTGTTGCTGTCACTCATCGCGGAACCGCTTACCGGGCTCGTGGACACCGCCTTCATCAAGCGGCTCGGCGCGGAATCCCTGGCCGCCCTCGGGGTCGGCGCCGTGTCGCTTTCCGGCCTCTTCTGGGTTTTCAACTTCCTCGGGATCAGTACCCAGACCGAAGTAGCCCAGGCCGAGGGAGACAACGACCGGTCCCGGTCCGTTTCCATGAGCAGCCTGGGCATCATCATGAGCATGGTCTTCGGGCTGCTGATCATCGTCCTCGGCGTTCCGCTTACTTCGCACCTGGCCACGCTGCTCGGTGCGTCGGGAGTGATCCACGATGGGGCCGTGGACTACATCTTCTGGCGCTGGCTCGGCGCCCCCGCCATTCTGATCACACTGACGGCCTGCGGCGCCTTGCGGGGACTCCAGGATATGCGCTCGCCGCTCTGGATCGCCCTCGGCATCAACGGCATCAACATCGTGCTCGACCCGATACTCATTTTCGGCGCGGGCCCCGTGCCCGCCCTGGGTATTGCCGGCGCGGCGGTGGCCAGCGTCGTCGCGTACTGGATCGGCGCGGTCTGGTCGATCTGGATCGTCAGGCGAAAGCTGGGCTGGTCCTTCCAGGTAAATCTCGGCGCGGTCCGCCGGCTGATGCGCGTCGGCGCCGATCTCTTCATACGCACCGGCGTACTGAACCTGTTTCTCCTCCTGACGACCCGCGAGGCCACGCACGGTGGGGCCGACATCGGGGCCGCCCACCAGGCGATCAGGCAGGTCTGGATGTTCGGCACCTTTGTGCTGGACGCCCTGGCCGTCACGGGCCAGAGCCTGGTGGCCTACTTCCTCGGCGGCGATCAGATCAGAAGCGCCCGGAAAGTGGCGCGCATCGTGTGTCACTGGAGCGTGTGGTCGGGTGGCCTGCTGGGTCTCGTCCTGTGGCTGGGGAGCGGAGTCATCATCGATCTGCTCGTACCCGCGACCGCGGTAGCCTACTTTCATTCGGCCTGGATCATCGCTGTCGTCGTACAGCCGGTGAACGCTCTGGCCTTCGCCACAGACGGACTGCACTGGGGCTCGGGAGACTACCGGTACCTGAGGAACGCCGTGGTCCTCGCCACCGGCACGGGTGCGGCCGGGCTGCTCGCCGGTCCCCATGCCCTGGACTGGATCTGGTTGATGACCGGGGTCTGGATCGGCGTCAGGGCGACCCTGGGCGTGGTGCGGATATGGCCGGGTGTGGGGAACAGTCCGTTCAGGGTGATGGAGTGAGGGGGTGGGAACACAAACGGGAGGGGCACGTGGCGACTTGGAAGGGTTACAACAACAATGTATCAGTACGGAGTAGTTGACCAACCGCCTCGTTGGCCGATGCCGGCTTGGTAGCTAGATGCATAGTCATTGGCAGAAATTCATGGGGCATTGGCCAGCAGTTTGCCAAGACGACGGTTCTTGTCTACACTAGCCTGAAAGTGGGCCATTACAGAGGCTCGGAGTTTTTCCCGGTCGTGGTTTTCAATGTATTCCTGCATGGCGTCTTCCAGAACCGCTTGAAAATGGCGACCTTCCTTGCGTGCTATCCCACGCACAGCAGCCAGCAACTCCGGCAAAGCCTGGCTGGAGAACTTCTCTCGTTGCGTACTCATCAGGTATCCTCCCTTCTCGTGTCCTTCGTATTTAAAGAACCGGTGGGATTGATGCGTCAAGAACTATCTTGATGAATATGTCTAATTCTGTGACTGTACCTCGTTCTAAATCAGGCGTCGAACTTAAGCTGATAGCAGTCTCGGCGGAACCGGTGGCTCATCCCCACGGAAACGCCAGCGTCGGCCGATTCACATATCGTTCCATGGCGATCTCGAGCCGCGCGCCGGAACCGGGCGAGAGCCGGATTTTGAGACAGTCGCCGGACACTTCCACGGTACGGCCGCCCTCTTCCGCTGCCGCACTATCCACCGAAACCGATTTCAACACGTGCTCCCGATAGGCGCCGCCCTGCATGACGACTTCGGCGGGGTCCACCGGGTTCAGGTTGACCAGGGTTACCGCCGAGTTCGTTTCGCCGACCGTGTCGACCAGCGCCGCAACGTCTTCCGGCAGCCCGGGCCTGCGCCTTCCCGGATCGAAATACCGGAACATGCAGTGCACCGCCTGGGCGCGCTTCGGGGCAGGACCGCCCATGGTCAACTGAAACAGCGCGTTCGGCGTCGCGGGGTTGAAACCGTTGGTATTGTCGGACAGGCGGGTGTCCGGCGTCAAGGGGTCGTTGCGTATCGACTCAACCTTCTGCCGGACCGACGCAAGGTCGGCCTGCAATGCCTCTTCCGGATAGGCAGGATGCTCGCCGGACACGAAACGCACCCACGCATCATCGGCGCAGCGCGCCCGCGCCGCATCCGACATCGACCAGTACCAGGTCTCCATCGCACCGACGCCGTAGGGTCCGGGGGTAAAGTTGTACCAGCCGTCGTCCCCGTACTTGTTGGGGTACACCATCCGGCCGTCCTCTTCCCGGCCGTTCTCGTTGATCCGGTCGATCATCTCGATCCAGGGCGCCGCGTAGGACCGGTCCCCGGTCAGCAGCAGCGCGTGGCTGAAGCCCGACAGGCCCAGGTGGATCGTGTCGCGGTGTACAGTCCGGCCGTCCTGTGGGGCGACGGTCGTGAATCCCCAACCGTAGCAACCGCCGTACCACTTTCCGTCACAGGCGCCGCCGATGGAGCCGTCCAGGCCGATATTGGTGGGGATGATGCCGCCGTTGGCGCGGGTGCGCTCGACCCAGGCGTCCACGTATTCCAGGATCCAGTCCCGGTACTTGTCCTCGCCCGTCAGCGCAAAGGCGTTGAAGGCGAGTCCCGTGGCCAGCATGTTGGAGGGATGGTCGCCGACCACGTCGGTGTAGTCCTTGAAATGGCCCAGCATCTCCTGGTAGTTGCGCTCACCGTGGGCCAGGACGAAACGGCCCTCCTCTATGGGATCGCCCGTCCAGTCCAGGGCCGTGGCCTTGCGGAGCATGGGGCCGCGGCTCCCGTTGAACAGGCTGCGGATGATCCGGTGCTCCGGGTCGTAGTTCCGCGCTTCGGGATCCTCGTCCATGTAGAACCCGGACCACAGGCGCACCCGGCGTTCGAATTCCTCGGAGTCAGGGTCGCAGAAGCCCAGGTCCCCGAAGACCGACATACTCTCGCCGTTGTGCAGCCAGTCGAACATTACCGGGAACTCCTTGTAGTACATCCCGTCCCGGCAGAAGGGCACGTCGACCGTCTTCGCCTCGGTGTACTGCTTGATATGGCCGTCCTGCGCCAGGTTGCTCAGGGCGAGCAACTGTTCCGGGCCACCCATCATGTACAGCAGGGGCCAACCGGTCAGGTTCTCGATGGCGTCGTCGGGGCCGTCGTCGCCGCCCCAACGCGGCACGCAGCGCATGTATCCCTGCTCGTCGAAGTAACGGCTGTAGAAGTACTCGCAGGCCCGGGCCTGCGCCTTCATGGACTCCTTCTGCAGGAGTGCCCAGGCCGGTGGTGGCATCGGGGTGGTGATGGCAAGGGAGGTCATCGGCTTAACAGTCTTTCTGTTTTCTGTGGACTCGTGGATTGGGAAACTCAACCGGACTTCGGCCCATAAGAACCGTATCACATTTGACCCAGGTTGCAGCAATTCGTCGATTGCGAGTCGTGGTTATCAACCAAGTACTTGAATGGGGCCAGGGTATTTCCCCAGCGTTGCGTCTGTGGTTAACAGGGTCATCCTTTCAATTTGAGCCTGTGCAACCAGGATGCGGTCGAATGGATCCCTGTGTATCATTGGAAGCAGGTCTACGCATAACGCGTGTGCGCCCGTTATGGACAGTTCACTGTAGCCATGATCCAATAAACTCCGCCGCAGTAAATGGGGATCCACACTGAAGTCCTCCCGCTTCAGACCGTTCTTTATGGTGACTTCCCAGAGCGAAGCCGCACTAAACACCAGATCATTCGCTGGATTGCTAATCATGGCTTTTGCTTCGGCAGGTAAACGATCCGAAACGCTCGAGGTCCATAACAGAATCTGGGTATCCAGGAGAATAGTCACTGCTCGCCCTCAAAAAGCTTCTTGATTTCCGCTGAACCCATGTGGTCAAAGTCATCGGGTACGGAAAACTGGCCATCCAGAAACCCTATCCGATGTTCTACGCCTTTACCTGGATCCGGTGCGTCGACGGATATGACCTTTACTACGGGTTTTCCTGCCCGTGCGATGATAAATGGTTCACCGTTCGCAGCGTCCCGGACGAGCCTCGACAGGTGCGTTTTGGCCTCGTGCATGTTCACTGTTCGCATGGTCGTGTTCCTCGGTTTCATATTCAGACTAAGTTTATATGACTTAGTTTACTGTTTTATCTGGTTAAGTCAAGACCTTCATTACCATTTGGCATTTACCTTGGACAGTCCGCTCTCGCTGTGACAGTCACACGACTTTATGTGGCCTGATGGCTCGCAGCGCTGAAGCTGCCGTACGTTTCGCCTGTGCCAGTTCGTATTGAACCTGCAGGTTCATCCAACTCTGCGCGTCCGTATTGAAGTACTTGGCGAGTCGCAATGCGGTTTCAGCAGAAATCCCCCGGCGGCCACGAACGATCTCGTTTATCCTGGCTGGCGTTACACCGACGGCCTTTGCCAACGCGTTCGAAGACAGTCCAAAAGGTTCCATGAAGTCGAATTTCAATACTTCACCGGGATGCACAGGATTCATTCGTGTCATGGAAGGTATTCCCTTTCAGTGGTAATCAACAATCTCCACTTCACAAGCGTTACCTCTACCGCTAGATATATCGAATATCGATAAACGACAAGTAGTTTGCGCTTTAATTCAGATGTAACCTGGGTCAAGCAGTTGATTACGGTGTCCGCGACAGACCACAAGAACAGACAACAAGAGCAAGATATACCGAGTTGCCGGCGGTGGCCGGTCCTGCACTCGCCACAACGTCACGCCGCCTTGGCCTGCCGCATCCAGAAACTGCCGTGCACCAGCGATTCCTCGTACGTCAAAGCCTGGCCGATTCGCTTCTTATCGCGGAGTCGCAGATCGGTACCGAGTCCGACACCCGGAGCCTCCTGGGAAGCCATGGAAGCAAAGCGGCGGATCACCCACAGCGCTATATCGGCCGACGGAGGTCCGGTATGGACGGGGTGCTCCATCAGGTGGGATTTGATGAGCGCGCCCCAATGTTCCGCCAGCAGATGCCGTGCGCCGAATATCTCCACGGCCGTAATCCACCGACCCTGGGATACGGCGATGCCGCATTGCCCCGGCAACGGTCCGAGCTCACTGAGTTCCCGGGCCGCCGCGGCCCGTGCCTTGTCGCGACGATAGATCTGCCGATGGCTTTCCGTCGCGGCCGAGGTGCTGGATTGTGCCTGATGGGATTGCAGTTCATCCGCGATCTCGGACCAGACCCTCCCCTGGTCGCTCTCGTGGGTCTGCTCCCGTTGTATCGAGTCGTACACGCCCTCCTGGATCACCCTGCGAATCCGCGGCGAGGCATTCACCACATCGCGCTCGTACGACTGGGCCTGTCCCCATCGCCCTTGCTCCAGACACGATACGGGCATGGTTCGTTCAGCCCGTGCCGGAACCAGCACGGAGGCGTTTACGGCGCGGTTCTGCTTGCCTCCCAGGAAGTGCTCGCCGTCGACGATCAGAATCGGCGTGTCGGTCGGGTTGACGGCCAGCAGGGATCCTACTTCCGCGTTTTCAAGCTCCCTGACAACGATCCCGGAGGAGGTTCCGGTCCTGATCTCCGGAGGATCGTTTGACGGAAGGTAGACGGGAAAGAACGAAACGCCCAGTCTGGTAATGGGTGCGCCGATCGCCGCGGTCGAGAGGTGCTAAATCATCGAGGTGCCTCCTGCGGTGTGCCTTCTGTAATAGGCCTTCTGAAATGGTCCTATCGATACTCCTGCGATCCAGTTTCCTGGATGGTGGTTGGCTGGCCTCAGGTACCCGTGCCATCCAACGTGTGGAATTTAGTCCATGATACATAAATGTTCGGCAGTCTACAATAAAATCCAATAGAGGCCTACAGGCCGCACAGGGGCCACCGCGATTCATCATACGGGATGGCGCAGGTGAGGATTCCAGCGCCATTAGGCCTTGACACCGCACATCGGGGCGTGGATAATCTCCGCACTGATCCACTGCCTGAATGTCGCTTTTCCACCCTGTCTCCATTTCCTGATGTTCCCCCGAAAGGATCCGGCATGCGCAAGAGCAAGGTCCTGTCCAAGCTTAGCTCCTCCGGCTTCGTCCGGATGGCCGGTCTCGGCCATTATCTGCCGTTCTACATACGCTATGCCGCCCAATTCAAATACGACGGCCTCTGGTTCGACCTGGAACACCGCGCCATGGATGCCCGGGAGGTCCAGTCCATCCTGGCCATGTGCAAGCAGCACGACATCGACTGCATGGTGCGTCCGCCCACCCTGGAAAGGACCCGCCTGTACCGTTACCTGGAAGACGGCGCCACGGGCTTCATGATCCCGTTCATGTCCACGGCGGACGTCGCGCGCCAAGTCGTCGATTGTACGAAGTTCCCGCCCCTGGGCAACCGGGGCATCGACGGCGCTGGCCTCGACGGCGATTTCGGGATCGAGGTGTGGAAAGAGGGTTCGACTTATTTCGAGGACGCCAACCGGGAGACCTTCATCGTCGGCCAGATCGAGACCGTGGAGGGCCTGCGCAACGTGGACGCCATCGCGGCCGTGGAAGGCATCGACGTGGTTTTCATCGGTCCCGCCGACCTGACGCACCGCCTGGAGACCGATCCCAACGTCAACTGGACGCTGGACGATGCCATTTCCCGAGTGTCGGACGCGGCCGAGCGTCACGGCAAGGCCTGGGGCATCACGGCGGGCAGCCCCGAACTTGTCGCCCACTACCGCGGCCTCGGGGCGAGTCTCGTGCCCTGGGGCGGCGATTTCAGCCTGATGGGCGTGCTCGAGCAATGCAGTAAAGACCTGGACGCGATCCCGGGCGCCTGATTTGGCTTATCATTGGACGCAGGTAACCGCCCGCGCCTCCTTCGCG
Organism: Gemmatimonadota bacterium; assembly: GCA_026702745.1. Classification (NCBI taxonomy): domain Bacteria; kingdom Pseudomonadati; phylum Gemmatimonadota; species Gemmatimonadota bacterium. Next base: position 37,152 of record JAPPBT010000021.1, on the reverse strand, counting down.
CCCCGTGACGGGGCCGGCGCGTTGGTTTTCGACGACGCCATGTGGCTGATCGACGGTTGGAATCCGCGCGACAAGCGCCATTACCCCAGGGTCTGCAGCAATGATGTCTGGCGGTCCACCGACGGGCGGGACTGGTCGCTGGTGAAGCCCAACACCTACCTGGACAGTGCCTTCGATACGAAGCGGGACTGGGCGGGCAGTCACATGGCCTCGGACGTGTGGAAGCTGGAACGGGTATGACGACACAGATGCCGGTGTCCTTCCTGTCACCGGAAGAGAAGTGGCATTTCGAGCTGCAGGGCTACCTGCTGCTGACCGGCGTTGTTCCGGACGCCGACCTGTCCGAGATGCGTCCGGTCTTGGAAGGCTGGTTGAACGCGGACGAGAAGGAACTTCCCGCGCCACTCAAGCGGGGGCGCCAGGAGCCGAACAAGACCCATATCGGCCATATCCACTACGGCCACGAGGTGTTCCAGCGGCTCAACATGAACCCGGAGATCATCCGCGTGGTGGCCGGGTTGACCTGGGGTTGTCCCCGCCTTATGCACTGCGTATTCACCCACATGGTCAAGGGCCCGGAAGAACTGCACTTTCACCGGGATGACGACGGGGTCAAGGTCACCCACGGATTCCGCAATCCCAACAACGATTTCCAGGTGGCGGACGGCGAGATCTACTGCAGCCACCTGGCCACGTGGGTCGCCCTGGCGGACGTGCCGCCCGGTACGGGATTCTGCCTGGTGCCGGGCAGTCACAAGACCACGGTGCCGGAACCGGAAGGACTACCTGTCGAGCACGATCCTCCCACGTCTATCACGATCCCCATGAAGGCGGGGGACGTCATCATCTTCTCTACCCGCCTGCTTCACAACGCCAGTCCGTGGACCCAGGACTATCCCCGCCTGAACATCTTCCAGCGGTACGTTTTCAGCTGGTTCTTCGACCTGCCCCACCTGTATCCGCTGGAAGAGCACCGCGAGAAACTGTCGGACGATATGTACGAACTGGAGAAAATGACCCGCGACGAGAAGCAGGTCGTCAAGCGGGTACGGGACATGCTGGCCGGCGCGTAGAAGCGGCACCTGCTACGCCTCGTGCACGGCCGCCCCTCCGGTTCTTCTACACCTCGTGAACGATCGTATCGATGCGATGCGCCTCGATGTAATCCCGGTCGATTTCAGCGCCCAGACCCGGGCCCTGGGGGACAGGAACGCATCCGTGTTCATCGATGTTCTCCAGCTCATCGGTGAATTCGGGCGCGTAGACGGGCGGCTTGTTCTTCGTGATACCGGGATGCACGAGCCCCAGTTCGTAGTAGTTGCTGTTCCGGACGGATGCCATGATATGGCGGTGGGCGAGGCCGCCGCCGTGAAGTTCCATGTCCAGCCCGAGTCCCTCGGCCGCGTGGGCGATCTTCATCACGCCGGTGATGCCGCCGTCCTCGTAGACCCCGGACCGCACGAAGTCCGTTCCCCCGTTCACGACGAAATCGACGTGCTGCTCCAGGCCGAAGATGTGCTCGGTCTGCAGGATCGGCGTGGTGATGTGTTCCCGCAGCTTCTTGTGGCCGAAAATGGACACGCCGCCGTCCTTGTAAGGATCCTCCAGCCAGAAGAACCCGGCTTCATCGCAGGCCCGGCCCACCTTGAGCGCGTCCGCCCAGGTATTGTATTCACAGGCGGGATCGATCATGAGGTCCATGCCGTCTCCCACGCGCTTTCCCGTGACTTTCACGTTGGCGACCTCTCGCTCGATGGGGGCGTTGCCCCAGCCATGGATCTTGAAGGCGCGGTATCCCAGGTCCCGGCACTGTTCGGCGAAGTCCGCGAAGGCCTCGGGCGTGTGCAGCCCGTCGTTTTCGTCGCCGTGGTACGTGCTCGCGTAAGCCGGCAGGGCGGTCCGGTAACCGCCCAGCAACTGGTAGACCGGCGCGTTGTAGTACTTCCCGGCGAAGTCCCACAACGCCACGTCCACCGCGCCGATCTGGGTACGGTCGGTATGCCGCAGGCCACGCTTCAGATCGTTGTAGATCTTCTCCCGTTCGAAGGGATTGCGGCCCAGCAGGTACTTGACCGCCGGTCCCGACGGCGAGGGACCGCCCAGGTATTCGCCGACGATCCCCAGGTTGGTGTGTATCCGCAACAGGCCGCCGCCGAGTTTGCGCGTGGCGCCTTTCTCGTACACCAGGTTGAATCCGTTGTAGTCCACGCCCATGTTTTCGACGGTGTACTGGAATACAACGGTTTCAATTTTGATAATTTCCGGGGTCATGGCCGGCAACCTCCCTCGTGATAGGTTAGTGGGTCGGAAAAAGGTTTCGGTTCTGGTTTCATCGGGCCGAATTCCGATTTCGTCCTTCTTTTCATCCGGTCTCTGCTCATCCGGTGCATTTTTTGGTCAGGTCCAGTCTCCCATCCTTCTTTAATACGAAACGTACTATCGTTTTCACCGGGCCATCCCGTTTTTACGGTTTCCGCGCCATCCGCTCCTTTTCACTTCCTCCTTCATTCCCTTTTCCCCTCATTCCGTCCGGTCTGGGTTTTCTCATCTCCTGAGTCCTGTTCGACTTAACTTTGAACGTATCAATATATAATAAAATAAAACAGATAATATTAGTACTAATCGAACTACACTTATTCGCAGTATCGAGATATATAGAAATTCATGAAAAGCGCCGTCGTTTTCGTACTCACTGCACTTTCTTTATGTCCCGGATGGTCCCGTAGGGCACCCCGGTGATCCCCACCATCTCTTCGGCGCGGCGCTCCGTCTCCACCACCTCGTCTTTCACGTCGTCCGGATAGTACACCTGTCCGGCCCGTACGGTAAGATGCGGGGTGATCATGCTGGGCCCGATTTCCTGCCGGCCGTGGGCATCGGTAAAGGTATAACGACCTTCTTCCAGGTCGAAAACGGCGATGTCGGCGACGCTTCCCTCCTTCAGCGTGCCGATATCATCCGATCGGTTCAGTACTCCCGCGGGATTTGATGTCGTCTGGCGGACGATCTCCTCGAAATCCAGCCCCATGTTCAGCAGTTTGGATGCCGTTTCAGGAAGACTGTACACCGGCGATCTCAGGCTGTAGACGTGCAGGTCGGTACTGATCACGTCGGACAGGAAACCCAGTTCGACCGCCCTTTTGGCGATGCCGTAATGAAAACTCCCGGCGCCGTGTCCAAGGTCGAAGAACACGCCGCGTTCTCTGGCTTCGTATACCTCGGGAATCACCCGGTCGTCGTCGCCGAGGATATGATCTCCCTTGCCCTGGTAGCAGTGAGTCACCACATCGCCCGGACGAAGCAGTTCCAGGATATCCGGCAGGGCGACGCCCTTGTCGATGTGTACCATTACCCGGGTGTCCGCCATCTCGGCGGCTTCGACGGCCCTCCGGAGCGGCTCCACGCCGTGGCTTCCCACCTGGAAAGCCCCCTGCCGGACCTTGACGCCGACACAGTGCCGCGGCCACATCGAAATGACCCGGGCCGTACGCTCGGGATCGGCGTTTTTGATGTCCTCCATCTCGCCGCGCATGGAATTCAGGAGCCCGATGCTACTGATATGGACGAAGGTGAGCACTTCGGTCCGGGAGGGTTCGACGATGAACTCGAGAAAGCCGCGCAGGTTGGTCCATCCCGGACTTCCGGCGTCCACGATGGTGGTTACGCCAGTGGCCAGGCAGAGAGCGTCGGCCTTGATGCCGAAGGTCGTGGCGCCGGCGTATACGTGGGCGTGCAGATCGATCCAGCCGGGCGTAAGGTACTTGCCCGATACGTCGATGGTCGTATCTGCGCCGGCCTCGAGATGATCGGAAACCGCGGCGATTTTGCCGTCTCTGATGCCTACGTCGCCTTTTTCGTTCTTCTGTTGGGACGGATCGATGATCGTCGCCCCTGTCAGCACCAGGTCGAAAGCCATGAAAATCCTCCGATTTCAGTTTCAACAGGACGCTACGGTCCCCGATACCGTTCAGCGCCCAAGTCATTGACATTTGCAAAGTATAATCATATCGTTTTGTCCCATCAATGGACTTAACCGGACCTAACCTGGTCCCGCCACTTCGAGGATGCATGTCATGGCGAGCGGTCTGACGGACCACCAGATCAATCAGTATCTTGAAGACGGCTTCCTGCCGATTGAAAGGCTGTTCGACCCCACTTCGCTCGATCCCTTGATCGCGGAATTGAACGAGGTCGTCGATACCTGGGCGGAGCGGTTCCACGCGGAAGGGAGGCTTTCGGAACGGTTTGCGGACGAGCCCTTCGAACGGAGACTATACCGGATCCATGAGGCCATGGATGGCCAGTGCGGGGAATTGCACGAGGCCGTCCTGGGAAAGCGTAAGACCGCGGGCATGTTTCATGTCATGACCCTGCCCGAGATCCTGGACGTGGTCGAATCCCTCATCGGCCCGGAGATCCTCGTCCATCCCCAGTTCAACTCCCGGGCCAAGCTTCCGGACAGGACGTCGGTCGTGAACTGGCACCAGGACATCGGGTTCCTGGAACCGGACGTGATACAGACTTTCATGGTCAATTTCTGGCTGCCGCTGGTGGATACGGACGAACGCAACGGCTGCCTGGAGGTCATCCGCGGCAGTCACCGCAGTGAACGGCTGCCCTTCGAGGACTCACCGGAGAATATCGTACCAGGCGCCTTGCCCGCCGGCGAGCGGGTATCCTGTCCCATTCCCCAGGGCGGCGTGCTCCTCTTGCAGCACACCACGGTGCACCGATCCGCGCCGAATTTCTCGGATCACATACGATGGAGCCTTGATATCCGGTACAGCGACTGGCGAAAGCCCACGGGAAGGGACCAGGTTCCGGGCTTTATCGCCCGTAGCCGGTCGCATCCGGAGAAGGTCGCCACCGGACACGGGGCATGGCAGCGGTTGTTCGAACGGGTATAAAGGTCCATGGACAACAGTAGCACAAACCTCCAGTCCGGCGTTCGATACGAGGCGGACGAAAGACCGCCGTTTCTCCTGGCCATCGGACTCGGTCTCCAGTTCGCCCTGCTTACCGTGGGAAGCGTGTTCCTGAAAGTGGCCATCGTGAGCCGTGCCGGAGGCGCCGGCGAGGACTATCTTGCATGGGCGGTATTCGCCGCCGCGGTGATCACCGGAACGACCACGATCATCCAGGTCTTGCGCGTCGGACGCGTCGGAGCGGGCTATGTGCTTCTGATGGGCACGTCGGGCAGTTTCATCGCGATCAGCATTTCGGCGCTGCTGGAGGGCGGTCCCGCGCTGATGGCAACCCTCATCATCGTCGCGTCGCTCTTCCAGTTCCTGCTTTCCGCCCGCCTTTCCTTGCTTCGCCGGGTCCTGACGCCGGTCGTCACCGGTACGGTTATCATGCTGATCCCGGTCTCGATCACGCCCGTCGTCTTCAGGATGATGGGCGATGTTCCCGAAGGATTCCCGGAATCGTCCGCACCCGTCACGGTACTCGCGACCCTGTTGGTGACCATATTCATCGCATTGAAGGCCAAGTCGTCGCTGAGGCTGTGGGCGCCGGTGATCGGCATGGTCACGGGATCCATCGTCGGCGGATACTATGGCCTTTACGATACGGAGCGCGTGCTCGCCGCGCCCTGGCTCGGATTGCCGGACGGCCACTGGCCGGGTATCGATCTCTCCTTCGGTACGGCCTTCTGGGCGCTACTGCCCGCTTTCCTGTTCGTAACGCTGGTGGACGCCGTGGATACGATCGGTGACTCGGTCGCGATCCAGCGCATATCGTGGCGCCGGTCCCGGGCCGTGGACTATCGGGCGGTGCAGGGCGCCCTGGCCGCGGACGGTACGGGTAATTTCCTTTCCGGCCTGCTGGGCACCATACCCAATACCACCTACTCCTCGAGCATCGCGGTGACGGAACTGACCGGTGTGGCCTCCCGCATGGTCGGGGTGGTCGTGGGGGTGATCTACATCCTCGTCGCGTTTGTGCCGAAGGTCCCGGCGGTGGTCCTCGCCATTCCGAATCCGGTCGTCGGCAGTTTCCTGCTCGTGCTGCTGGCCATCCTCTTCCTCATCGGCATGAAGCTGGTCGTGCAGGACGGGATCGACTACCGAAAGGGGCTGGTCGTCGGGGTGGGCTTCTGGATCGGCGTGGGTTTCCAGAACGACGCGATTTATCCCGCGCTGGTGGCCGACTTCGCGGGCGGTTTCCTGCGGAACGGGATGACTTCAGGCGGACTTGCGGCGATCCTGATGACGCTGTTTCTGGAACTGGCCGCTCCCCGACGGTACCGGATGGAGACCGCCCTCGGTACCGCCGCGCTGCCGAAGATTCGGGCTTTTCTCGAGGCATTCGCCACCCGGCAGGGCTGGGACAAGGGGACGGCGGACCGGCTCGTGGCCGCCAGCGAGGAAACGCTGTTGACGCTGAGTCCACGGGAAAGCGAGACCGGCCAGCGCCGACGGCTGCTCCTGGTCGTACGCCGTGAGGACGACCGGGCGATCCTGGAACTCGTCGCGGCAACCGGCGAAGGCAACCTCCAGGACCGGATCGAGTTGCTCGGTGACGCGCGAGCCGTGGAAACACCGGAAGAAATGGAGGTTTCGCTGCGCCTCCTGAGGCATTTCGCTACTTCGGTCCGCCACCAGCAATACCACGATACGGATATCATCACACTCCAGGTCGATGTCCGGCAACCGTATTCCGCCGCATCACGTCAATAGCAGATTTATTGGCACGCCCTGTGATTCCCCGGATATTGCGCCTTTGGAATGCCTTGACTCGCTGGCACGTACCTTTATTTTGCTAATCCTGTGCGTAATTCCAGTGCACGTGAGCATTCCCATTCCTCGGTCGGCAGACCGATCCAAGTCCCTGCTACAAGGTGTAGCACTGAATCTGAACAGGACCCTGCATGACCACGGATGTTTCAGCCCGCCAGTCAAGCGTACGCTATGAAGCAGACGAACGTCCACCGCTTCTCCTGACCATCGGCCTCGGACTCCAGATCGCCCTGCTTACGATTGGTGGCGTGGTCCTGACCGTGGCCATCGTGAGCCGGGCCGGGGGCGCAAGCGAGTCCTTCCTGACCTGGGGGGTGTTCGCCGCGGCGGCGATCAGCGGCACGACCACGATCATTCAGGCCATTCGAGTCGGCCGCATCGGCGCGGGCTACGTACTGATGATGGGAACGTCGGGCAGCTTTATCGCGGTCTGCATCGGGGCGCTCGCGCAAGGCGGTCCCGCGCTGATGGCGACGCTCATCATCATCTCCTCGCTTTTTCAGTTCCTGCTGTCTGCCCGCCTTTCCCTGCTTCGAAGGATACTGACGCCCGCGGTCTCAGGGACGGTCATCATGCTGATTTCGGTCACCGTGATGCCCATCGCGTTCAACATGCTGAACAGGGTGCCTGAAGGCATGCCGTCCTCGTCCGCGGCAGTCACGGCCGTGGCCACCGTACTGGTCACCCTCGGCATCGCATTGAAGGCGAGGTCTTCGCTGCGCCTCTGGGCGCCCGTGATCGGCGTCGCAGCGGGGTCCATCGTGGGTGGATATTTCGGTTTGTACGATGCCGAACGGGTAGCCGCCGCTTCCTGGCTGGGTCTACCGGACGGGAGTTGGCCGGGCATCGATATCTCTTTCGGTCCCGCCTTCTGGGCGCTGCTGCCCGCCTTCATGTTCGTAACGCTGGTCGGCGCCGTGGAGACCATCGGCGATTCGGTTGCGATACAGCGCGTTTCCTGGCGCAGGCCGCGGGCGGTGGATTACCGTGCCGTGCAAGGCGCCGTGGCCGCGGACGGTCTGGGCAACCTGCTGTCCGGTCTCATGGGCACGGTGCCCAATACGACCTATTCCTCGAGTATCGCGGTGACCGAGTTGACCGGCGTGGCTTCCCGCATGGTCGGGGTGGTCGTGGGGCTGGCCTTCATCCTGGTCGCGTTTATCCCGAAGTTCCTGGCGGTCGTCCTCGCCATTCCGGACCCCGTTGCCGGCGGTTTTCTGATCGTTCTGCTTTCCATGCTGTTCGTCATCGGCATGAAGCTGGTGCTGCAGGATGGGATCGACTACCGGAAGGGGCTGGTCGTGGGCGTAGGATTCTGGATCGGCGTCGGTTTTCAGAATGACGCGATCTTCCCGGCGCTGGTCTCCGATTTCGCAGGCGGCCTCCTGCAGAACGGCATGACGGCCGGCGGACTGGCCGCCATACTCATGACGCTTTTCCTGGAGATCACATCTCCCCGTCGTCACCGGATGGAGTCGGATTTCGATCCTGCGGCGCTGCCGAAGATCCGTGAGTTTCTTGAAGGATTTGCCAGCCGCCAGGGCTGGGACAAGGGGACGGCGGACCGGCTCATGGCCGCGAGCGAAGAAACACTGTTGGCGCTGATTCCGCGGGACGGTGAGCAAAGCCAGCCCCGGCGGCTGCTCCTGGTCGCGCACCGTGAGGGCGAAAGCGCGGTCCTCGAACTGGTCGCGGCGACCGGCGAGGGGAACCTGCAGGACAGGATCGAGCTGCTTGGGGACGAAAGAGCCGTGGAGACGCCGGAGGAATTGGAAATATCACTCCGTCTCTTAAGGCACTACGCTTCGTCGGTGCACCACCAGCAATACCACGATACCGATATTGTCACCCTTCAGGTGGACGTGCGGCCGCCGATGGCCGGCGCATCGTAAGCCGAAGCGCCGCTTCCACTAGGCGGACCGGGCGACATCCGGTGCCGCCCTCGCCCCTGCCCCCGCCACGATCACCTCGGGCTCAGTGGACTTGAACGGACTGTCTTTCGAAGATCGGCAGTGTGTGGAAGCGTAGTGGTACTGGAGCGCCCTTCGGCGGCGGTCGGACGTATTCGGCGGCGTGTAGTGGTAGGTCTCGCCATGGAACACGAGGGCGTCCCCTGACTTCATGACACAGGCCACCGCGTCATCCGCCGTGGGGGCCGAGGACAACCCGTAATCGTCCGCCACACCCCCGTGGTCTCCGATCCCCGCGCGGTGCGACCCCGGAATGACGTGCATGCATCCGTTCGCCACGTCGGCGTCGTCCAGCGCGATCCAGAATCCGAATACATCGTTGGGTTCCAGGCGGAAGTAGGCGTTGTCCTGGTGCCAGACCTTCTGGCCTCCGAACCGGGGCGGCTTCATCAGCAGCATGCTCTGAAACAGGGATACGTCAGGTCCGATCAGTTCGACGGCGATCCCTGCCATCTTGGGATGGAGGGCCAGGGCGTGGAACAGCTCGCTGTGGCGGGTCATCCGGAACAACTTCCTCACGCCCAGCTCCGTGGATTCGGGCGTTACGGCACCACGGCGTACGGCCGGCTCGATCTGCACCAGTTCCTCCGGAACGTCCGGGTAACGGTCCACGATCGCCGTGATCTCGCGACGGATGGTATCGACTTCGTCCTCGGACAGGAATGCCTCCGCGATGAAGTAGCCGTCCCGGTCAAAGGCCGTTTTCTGTGCTGCTGACAACCGCGTCTCGGTGGTCATGTTTCAGTCCTTCCAGTTGAAGACGACACCCATCATGTTCTTTTCACGCCTGAATATCATCTCGTAGGCTTCGTTTATCTGAGTGTAGTGCATCCGGTGGGTAATCAGGCGCTTCGGTTCCAGCTTGCCCTCGCGCATCAGGTCCAGCGTGAAGCGGCACATGGCGGACCATTCCCTCCGGTCGCCCCGTTCGGGCGGGAACAGGTAGCCGGCCCGCCCATTGATCGCGATCAGGGAGATCCCCTTGGCATAGAACCATTCCATGTCCAGGGGATTGAAATCGAGCGGCGGTTCGCCCCGGCCCGGCAGGGCCACGATGCCGACCCGCCCGTTGTCGCGCACGATCTGGCAGGATGTCCGCAACGCTGGCCATGGATTGGCCGTGAGTATGACCAGGTCGACGCCATCGCCGTGGGTGAATTCGTCCAGTTTATCGGCGAGATCGGGATCGTCGTGCATGAAGGTCGCGTCCGCCCCCATGCGTGCGGCCATTTCCATGCGCACCGGGCTGTTCGCGATACCGATCGTCCGCGCACCGAGGCAGGGGCCGAGTCCCACGGCGCCGAGTCCTAAGACGCCCAGTCCCACGACCGCCACGTTCTCGCCGGGCTGGAACTGCGACTTGTAGTAGCACAGGGCGCTGAGCGTGTACAGGTGGCCGTATACCGCGTCCTCGTCATGCACGCCGGCGGGGACCTTCACGAACATTTCATCGTCCTTCGCGATGAACTCGGACTGGTGGGGGTACCGGGAGATGACCCGGTCACCCACGGCGAAATCCTCGACGGCGGCTCCCACGCCGCGGATCACGCCCAGGTTGCTGTCGCCGACCCAGCGCGGAAAATCCGGTGCTCCGGGCACCTGCTCCGCGCCTTCGTAGTTACCACGGTCCGTCCCGATCTTGAGCGCCGATATGACGGTCTCTACCCACAGGTCGTGGGGCCCGAGATTATCCGTGTCCAGGGCATGGTCTTCCATGCGCAAGTCTCTGGGGCCGTAAAGCATTGCAATTTTCATGGAGTCCGCTCCGTTCAGGCCGACAGGGCAGTAAGGCAGCGGTCGTAGACCTCGAATCGCTCACCTTCCGTCTCCTCGGGGTCCACCAGCTTGAGCCACATGGCGCTCCCGGGCTTTGCCGAGCTGTAGGTCCGGTGGCTGCCGATCACCGAGGGGTCCACGCCGTGCCAGGCGACTTCGCCTTCCTGCATGTAGATGAATTCGCCCCGGTACCGGTCCACGATGTCCTTCTGGTGATCCTGGTAGAACAGGCCTTGCTCGCACGCCGTGCGCCGCAGCCGGTGCAACAGTTCGGGCGCTTCGTCGATATCCGAGTCGAAGTGCGCCACCGGAGCCTGCACGTCGGATTCGAAATCGATTTCGTCCAGGTCTATGGTGCCGAATCCCCGCTGAGCGGCCACCAGGAGGTGGTTTCTGTCCCTGCGAAACGGCGGTGTCGGCCAGTCCGACGCGGGATCGTGCCCCATCAGGTGGGCGCCGCAGGCGTCCGTGGCCGTGATCTGGTCGCCGGCGATCAAGACGTCGCCCACTCGGCCTTCGCCACCCCATTCCCGTCCCTTCTGCCCTACGAGCCCGTCGATGATGTTCAGGCAGGGATTCGTGATCATGGCCAGGTCGGGGAGGACGTAGGACAGCCGGATGGCGTGATGAAAATACGTACGGACCCGTCCCCCGGGCGGAACGATAGGCGGAAGCCCGAAGAGGTTTTTCATGCACAGCGTGATGCCCATGAAGGAGTGATTCTTCATCTTCGCCACGGAAATCACTTCGTCCGCGTCCTCGAACACGCCGCTCAGGATGTACCGGTCGAACATGTTCCCGCCGCCCGGCACCTCGTACACCGCCCAGGGCGGCCGGTTCGAATCGTCGTACTTGACGTCGAATTCGCTTAGGTGGTGGACGTAATTGAACTCGTCCGGCGTAAGTTTGTCCTTTGCGTAGGGATTGGTGTCCGTGGCGTAGATCTCCGCATCGGTATGCTCGCGGAGCAATTGCAGCACCGCCCTGCAAACCGCGTCGTCCACCAATTCCTGCCGGCGGCCCTCGAACCGGACGACGTTGTCCATGGGTTTCATCATGTTGAACTTGATGACGATCTTCTGGGCTTTCTCGATGCGCGCCCACGAATCAGCAAGCGGTTCTGTGATGCGCTTAAGTGTTTCGTAAACGCCTTCGTAGGGTGTCCGATGGTCGCATGACGCCGCGCGAACGGTGTGTGGCTTCTCCGGCATTTAAGGGTCTCCAAATGTTGCTGTATGCAAGGGGATACAGGTCAAGTTGCAATATACATCCACCGGAATCGGCGACAAGGGTAAAGGGCCGGTGGGGCCCGGTCGATCCCGAGTGCGGCCAGATCCAGCCCGGCGCGGCCGGTCGGTGTACTGTGCGGCCAGAGCCGGCCCGGTACGGCCCGGTACGGCCTGGTTGTTCCCAGTCATGGCATCGCCGAAGGCACTCAAATTGAAAGGCGAGGGCATTTAGGGTTGTATATTAAAAGTCGATGCGGCATATTGAAGACCCCTTTGTCCTGTGATTCCCCCTCGGGGAAACCGAATCGCCATCGGGAACGCGGTGCGCCCGCGGAAGATGGACCGGTCCAGCCTGGCTCGGCCTGGCTCGGCCGGACCCGGCCATGCTGATCGGCCGCCGCGGCCAACTGGAAGGTGAACACGGAATTGAATGCGCTTCGCAAATTCGTACAGTTGGTGGACGGGCTGAACGAACGTGTGGGCTCGGTCGTTTCCTGGTTTACGACCCTGCTCGTCCTGACCGTCTGTATCGACGTGTTCACCCGGTATTTCCTTCGCAGCAGCAGCGTGGCGGTGCAGGAACTGGAGTGGCACTTCTTCGCGGTGATCTTCCTGCTCGCTTCGGCGTGGGCCCTTAAACACAACAAACACGTCCGCGTGGACGTGCTGTATATGAACTTCAAGCCCCGGAACCAGGCCCTGGTCAATCTCATCGGCAGCCTGCTGTTTCTGCTTCCCTTCGCGGTGATCGCGATCTGGAGCTCCCAGAATTTCGTCCTGAATTCCTTCCGGATCGGCGAGGTTTCGCCGGACCCGGGCGGTCTGCCCGCCCGCTACATCCTGAAGGCCATGATCCCCCTCGGGTTCTCGCTCATACTCCTGCAGGGACTGGCCCTGGCGGCACGCTCCCTGGACCGGTTCATCCACGGTGGAGAAGATCCCATGGGCGAGCAGGACGAGTCGCCCCCGATAGGGCTTTCGGCCCGGGAGGAGGACGCGGTTTGACCGAAGCGATGCCCCTCATCCTTTTCCTGGTCCTCTTCCTGGTGCTCCTGATGGGGTACCCGGTCGCCTTCACCCTGGGCGGCGTGTCCGTACTCCTCGGACTGATGACCTTCGGCGCGGATTTCTTCAACCTGCTGCCCCTGCGCATCTGGGGCGTCATGACGAATTACGTCCTGCTCGCCGTGCCCCTGTTCGTCTACATGGGCGTCATGCTGGAGAAATCGGGCCTGGCCGAGGACATGCTGGAGACCATGGCCCTGCTTTTCGGCCGGCTGCGGGGCGGACTTGCGGTGGCGGTGGTGATCGTGGGTGCCCTGCTGGGCGCTTCCACCGGCATCGTGGGCGCGACGGTCGTGACCATGGGCCTGCTCAGCCTGCCCACCATGCTCAGGCGGGGCTACAGCCCCCAGGTGGCCACGGGCACAATCGCCGCGTCGGGGACGCTCGGTCAGATTATCCCGCCCAGCGTGGTGCTCGTGCTGCTCGGGAGCATCCTGAACGTGTCGGTGGGCGACATGTTCATCGGCGCCGTTATCCCGGGTGCGATTCTTGTGGGCATGTACCTGGTCTGGATCTCCATTGTCGCCATGTTCAAACCCACCGAAGCCCCGGCCATGCCCGCCGAGGAACTGGCCGCGTTCCGGGAAAGCGGCATGTTCCGGAAGATCATCCGGGCCTTTCTGCTTCCCCTGGGCCTGATGACCGTCGTGCTGGGCTCCATCTTCGCGGGCATCACCTCGCCGACGGAAGCGGCGGCAGTAGGCGCGTTGGGCGCGACCCTGCTCACCGTGTTCCAGGGCAAGTTCTCCTACGAGACGTTGAAGGAGGTCATGAAGGAATGCACGCACATCACGTGCATGGTCTTCTTCGTACTGGTGGGCGCCGAGGCCTTCGGTCTGGTGTTCCGGGGCATGAAGGGCGACGCGTACATGACCAGCCTGATCATGGACGCCAACCTGAGTACCTACGCCTTCCTGGCCCTGGTCCTCGTCATGATCTTCATCGCCGGCTTCTTCATTGATTTCATTCAGATCACCTACATCATCGTACCGGTCGTCACACCCATCTTCATCGCCTTCGGGGTCGACCTGCTGTGGCTCGGTATCCTGATCGCGGTGAACCTGCAGACTTCCTTCCTCACGCCGCCCTTCGGGTTCTCCCTGTTCTATCTGAAAGGCGTGGCGCCGCCCGAAGTGCAGACCCGGCATATTTACAAGGGTATACTGCCCTTTATCGTGATCCAGCTCATCTGCCTGAGCTTGCTGGTCTACACCCCGCTCCTTGCCACGTGGCTGCCGAGTCTGCGCTAGACCCCGGACCTGCGCCACGCCGAGGCGACTCGGGTCGGTCCCGGCTTCAGGCATTTCTATTCTCAGTAACCGATCGCGCAACCGTCTTTCCGGGGTTCCGACGCGCCGTGAAGCATGCCGGATTCCGGGTCGATGCGAATCGCCTGGTAGCCGCCGTACCCGTGGGCAGAACGAGATACCCGGTGGCCCATCTCCTCTAAGCGCCTGAAGACGCCTTCTTCGATGCCTTCTTCCACATTGACCCGGCCCCCTTCGGCCTCCATGGGGGCGCCCGTGGGTTCGGCCGAACCGAAGTGCTGGAACCGCGGCGCGTCGCCCGCCTCCTGTACGTCCATGCCGAAATCGATCATGCTGCAGAGGACCTGGACGTGGCCCTGCGGCTGCATGGCGCCGCCCATAAGGCCGAAGGTGAGCCAGGGCTTCCCGTCCCGGGTCACCATGGCGGGGATGATGGTGTGAAAGGGCCGCTTGTGAGGCGCCAGGGCGTTGCGGTGCATGGGATCCAGCGAGAAGAGCTGCCCCCGGTTCTGGATCGGAAAGCCCGTGCGCTCCGGCACGATGCCCGATCCGAATCCCCGGAAGATGCTCTGGATGAACGAAACGGCGTTGCGGTCCTCGTCGACGACGGTCATGTAGGCCGTGTCCCCGTGCTGCAGGACGGGATCGCCGGCCGGCACGTCGACCGCCGCCCTGCGGGGATCGATACGTGCGCGCTGCCGTTCGGCGTAGTCCTTTGACAGCAGCGCTTCCACGGGTACGTCGACGAAGGCGGGATCGGCGTAGAACACGGCGCGGTCGGCGTAGGCGAGTTTCTTGGCCTCGATCTGCAGGTGCAGCGTTTCGGCCGACAGGCAACCCGATGCGGCCATGTCGTAGCCTTCCAGGATATTCAGCATCTGCAGGGCGGCGATGCCCTGTCCGCTCGGAGGCAGTTCCCAGACCGCGTGGCCCCGGTAGTCGACGCTGACGGGATCGTCCCAGGTCGATAAGTGGTCCCGGAAATCCTCGGGGCTGAACAGTCCGCCGACTTCCCGGGAACAGGCCACGACGGCCTCGGCGATCTCGCCTTTGTAAAATGCGTCGCGTCCGCCCTTGGCCAGGATGCGGTAGGATCGGGCCAAGTCCGTGTTACGAAACACCGCGCCGGGTTCGGGTGCCTGTCCACCGGGCAGGTAGACGCGGGTTGACTCGGGCCACGGCTTCAGCAGCGGTATGGATCCCGCCCAGTCTCGCGCAATGATGTCCGAAACGGGGAAGCCGTTCTCCGCGTACGAGATGGCAGGTTCCAGCACCTGTGCCAGGGACAGGTTGCCGAAACGATCGAGGAGACGGGACCAGCCATCGACGCAACCCGGCACGGACCAGTTCAGCGGGCCGGTATCCGGCACGTAGGCGTGTCCCAGCCCGGAGTAATGGTCGATCGTCGCCGCATAGGGCGCTCTTCCGCTCGCGTTGAGACCGGTCAGCTCGCCGCTATCGGCCTCCCAGACAATGGCGAACAGGTCGCCGCCGATGCCGCAGGACATGGGTTCCACCACGCCGAGTACCGCGTTGACGGCGATGGCGGCGTCAATGGCGTTGCCACCGGATCTGAGGATATCGATGCCGGCCTGTGCGGCCAGCGGCTGGCTCGTGGCCACCATGCCCCGGGGCGCCATGACGACTGAGCGCCGCGAACCGCGGTAGGTGTGGGGATCGTATCGCATGGTCTGCGTTTTTCTCCGTTCGGATGGTGATCAGCGAAAGAACGTCTCGGCATCGTGCCGGGGCAGGTAGCCGATTTCTTCCTTTGGCGTCTGTATGTCGAAAATGTTGTACGTGTTGTCCGAAATGACGAAATAGTGCCGCGCTGGCGGCAGCTTGCCGGCGAGATGGGCGGTGTATGCAGCGTGGACCATGGCCGCCGCGTCCTGCTGGTGGCACCAGACGGCGAAATAGCCGCGCTCCTCCGTGATGGGCGTGTTGCGGGGGTTCACGCCACCCCAGCGTGTTGCCACCGCACCGCAGCCCCGGCCGGCCGCCCGTTCCACCCAGGCCTCGACATAGGCCTTTTCGTGGCCGTATTCATTGATCGGGCAGGCGGGCAGGTGTGCGGAGATCGGCTCAGGCCATTCCTGGATCGAATCGAACCTCCGTTCCGCGATCAACGCGTACGCGCCTGATTCGAAAAAGCGATAGGTGTCGTCCACCGCGTGCACGGAACTCGAAGCCACGATCATCGGTCGGTGGTCAGGACTGCCCGGACCGTCCGCACCGCCCAGATCCAGCACCGATTCGAACACCAGGTCCGTCATCGCGTTCATGGCGGTGAGATCGCCCTGCCGTGCCAGGTAGACCACGAGATCGAACCCGGGGAGCATGGCCCGGAATCGATCCGGTTCTTCGACGATGTTCAAATCGACGAACCGGCCCTGGGCACGGCCCTCGGCCCGATCGGGCGCACCGGGCAGGTCGATGGAACAGAAGCGGTATCTCCCGTCCATCCCCGGCAGGTACGTCCTGAGTCCGGATCCGATCGTTCCCCTGCCCCCGATGAGCAGCGTATTAAACGCCATGGGGCTTCCCTTCAGTAGGCTTCCAGATAGAGTGATTTGATTTCTTCGGCCGTGGGCACGCGCGGATTGTTCTGCGGACTCCCCGAAGCGAGAGCGTCGTCGGCCATCTTGTCCAACGCGCCGGTCAGGGCTTCCTTTGAGATACCGCAGTCTCTCAGTCCGGGAATTTCGACGGTGTCGTTCAGATTCTCCAGGCCATCGATGAGCAGATCACAGGCGGTAGACGTATCGTCCTCTTCCCCCGCCCAACCGAGCTTCCGGGCCAGTTCCGCGTACCGCTCAGGCGCCGCCGGCACGCTGAACCGGGTGACCGCCGGCAGCAGCACGGAATTGCTGAGGCCGTGGGGCAGATGGAAGACCGCGCCGAGGGGCCTGCTCATGCCGTGCACTAGACAGACTGAGCTATTTGCGAAGGCCATGCCGCCCAGCGAGGCGGCTTCCATCATGCCTTCACGGGCCGCGTGGTCTCCGGGATGTTTCCAGGCCCGCACCAGGTGCCGGCCCACGAGTTCGACGCACGCAAGGGCGAGGGCGTCCGTTATCGTGCCGTTCTTACGCGATACATAGGCTTCTATGCCGTGGGTCAGCGTGTCCACGCCGACGTTGGCCGTCAGCGGACGGGGCATGGACAGGGTCAGCGTGTAGTCGACGAAGGCCGCCGCAGGCAGCAGATGAGCGTCCAGGATCATCATCTTCACGTTGCGCCGCGTATCCGTGATGACCGTCACCCGGGTCATTTCGCTGCCCGTCCCGGCCGTCGTGGGAACGGCGTACAGCGGCACACCGGGCCGGGGTATCCGGTGATAGCCTGCGTATGCGGACAGGGGCCCGTCATTGGCGGCCATGACCGCGATGGCTTTCCCCGCGTCGATGCTGCTGCCTCCGCCGACCGCAATGACGCCGTCACAGCCGTTTTCGGTGAACTGGGCGAGCCCTTCCTCGACGTTCACGTCCGTGGGCTCGGGGGTCACGTCACCGTAGACACAGGCTTCAATGCCGGCCTGGCGGCACCGGTCCACCATGCGGGCGGGCAGGCCCTGTTCGACGAGATAGGGATCGGAGACGATCAACAGGTTTTTCAGTCCGGCGCGCACGGCCTGGGGGGCCGCTTCGTCGAATGCGTCCGCTCCACTAAAGATGATGGAAGGGATATTGATCTGCACGGGACCGTTCACCGTCAGGTCACTCCCTTGATGACGGCGCTGTACTGCCGGAACGAACCGGACTGCACGACCTCGCGCAGCGCGTGCACGGCCGTGTGCAGTTCTTCGTAGGTCGTGTAGAGCGGAGCGATGCCCAGCCGGATGTTGTCGGGCATGCGGAAATCGGAGATCACCTGTCTTTCCTCCCGGATCGCCTGGTCGATGCGGTATCCCTCGGCATGGCCGAAGGAGACGTGCGACCCCCGGCGTGCGCCTTCCCGGGGAGAATTCAGCGTGAATCCGAGGGGCGCCAGTTCAGACGCCCAGAGGGCGACCAGGTACTCGGACTGGCTCAGCGACTTGGCGCGCGCGGGCTCCACGCCGGCTTCGAGCGCGAGATCCACACCGGGTTCGATCATGGCCAGTGAGAGGACGGACGGCGTGCCCGTGAGATACCGGTCTATGCCGGTCGCCGGTTCGAATTCGGTATCGAAATAGAACTGCTTACGATGGCCGAACCAGCCTGATATGGGATTGGCCAGCCTGGCCTGCAGGTCTTCGCGGACGTAAAGGAACGCCGGAGCGCCCGGGCCGCCGTTCAGGTACTTGTACGTGGAACCGACCGCCAGTTCGATGCCCAGGTCGTGGCAGGCCATGGGCACGACACCGGCGGAATGACTCAGATCCCACAGGATCATCGCGTCCCGGCCGTGGGCGATCTCGGTAATCCGCGCCATGTCGTACATGTAACTGGACTTGTACATGACGTGGGAGAGGAGCACCAGGGCCGTATCGTCGTCGATGGCCCGGTCGAGGGCCTCCTCGGACACGGCAAAGCCATTGTCCACGGGGAGTACGACCAGATCGTAACCGGGATCGAGCAGGTCCGCCACGGCCTTCAAGATATAGATGTCGGACGGGAAGTTCACGCTGTCGGTTACGATTCGGCGCCGCCCGGGCCGCTCCTTCAGCGCGCCGGCAATCAGCTTGAAAAGGTTGACCGACGTCGAGTCGGCGATGATCACCTCGTCGGGTCGGGCGCCGATCAGGCCGGCGAGCTTTCCGCCGATACGCCTCGAAAGCCCCATCCATTCGTCATTCCAGGCCCGTATGAGCCGGTTCCCCCACTGTTGCCGGATCAGCCGGTCCATCAGGGGGATGGCGTCCTTTGGAACCCGTCCGAGGGAATTGCCGTCCAGGTAGATCAGGCCGGGGTCGTCGATCAGAAAGTGATCCCGGAACCCGCCCAGTTCATCGCGGCGGTCCAGTTGTCGCGCGTACTCGAGCGACGTGTCGAAATCCAAACACCTACCTCCACGGGTCGTGGTGTCGCGGGGATGCGGCTGAATGGTCGGCTGAAATGGAAAACCGGAATGTATACGGAGGGGGAGGCCGGGACAAGTGGAATGTCAATGCCCTGACGCGCGGCCTTTGCTCATCGACTGGCCCGTGCGCACCGGCTGGCCCGCCCGGCCATGTTCATCGACTGGCCCGTTTGGCCCGTTCGTCCTGCTCCAGGGAACGCGGCTGAGTGCCGAAGATGTTCAGGTCGACAAAAGCCATCGCCCGGGCCAGCGTTTCGCGACTGCGAACCAGCAAAGACTGGGTATAAGGGGTGTCTTCGGCGCAGAATCCCGTCGCTGCGAGATCGACGGCATCCGCGAGGTAAAGTGCCCGTTCGCAGTGAAACTGCTGAGAAACGACGATGACGCGGTCGAGTCCGAATACTTTCTTCGCCCGAAAGACGGAGTCCAGGGTCCGCACGCCGGCATAGTCGAGCATGATGAAGTCTTCAGGTACCCCCAGTTCGACCAGGTCCCGCTGCATCGTCGTCGTCTCGTCGTAGTATTGTGTGGAAGCGTCCCCACTGACGAGAATGGCCCTTACCCGGCCGGCGTGAAACAATTCGGCGGCAGCCTCGATGCGTGCGCGATAGTACTGGTTGACGTGCCCCTCGGCGTACTTGGAAGTGCCCAGTACGAGTCCCACCTGGCACTCGGGCGTTTCCTCGGCCAGGTAGTACAGACGGGCAGATGCATTGCGGGTAATGGCGAAGTCGTTCAGCAGGGCTGCGAAGAGACCGGTCATGGCGAGTGCCGTAATGACCCGGGTCCATACCGGCAGATGGCGAAATGCAGGTTTGCTTCGCATTGAAATTGGCGATTTCTGGAGAAATGGATCTTTGAGGGATGAAAGACTGGGGTTATACTTTCATACTACCTGGCGCGGCCAGTGTCGTCAAGCGGTAAACCCTGGAAATTCGTGTTTTCTCCACTGACGCCGGAGTGATAACATCATGCTTAAACGACGGTCCACCTTGCTACTCCCCGTGATCTTGCTACTCCCCGTAATCTGGTTGCTCCCCGTCGCAGCGGCGGACAGCGGGCAGGACGCGGCGAACACGGACAGTTGGCAGGACACGGCGGACAGCGGGCAGGACGCCCCGGGCGAAGGAGCGCCGATGACCGTGCTGTTCTACGGCAACAGCCTTACGGCGGGGTTTGGGGTCGATCCCGACAAGGCCTTTCCGCAACGCGTGCAGGATAAGATCGACGGACTCGGCTGGCCGTTCAAGGTGATCAACGGCGGCGTGGGCGGGGAGACCACGGCGGGCGGCCTGAGCCGTATCGACTGGGTGCTGCAGAACCGTCCGGACGTGTTCATCCTCGAACTCGGCGGGAACGACGGACTACGGGGTGTCGATCCCGGCGTCACCCGCCGGAACCTGCGGGCCATCATCCGGCGCGTCCGGGAGCGGTATCCGGCGACGAAGATCATTCTCGCTGGCATGCAGGCGCCGCCCAATATGGGGCAGCGCTTCGTCACTGAATTCAGGGAGATCTACCCGGCGCTGGCGGAATCGGAGCGTGTCTCGCTGATCCCCTTCATTCTCGAGGGTGTTGGCGGCATACCGGAACTGAATCTGCCGGATGGCATCCATCCGACCGCGGAAGGGCACGCGATCATGGCCGAGCTGGTCTGGAAGGTGCTCGAGCCGGTTCTGAAGGAACTTCTGCCCTGATCCCGCGGATCGTCAGATTTCCGCCCGGAGCACTTCCAGCGGGGACTGGCGGTAGATGCCGGCGCTGGCGGCCATGCCCACCAGGATGGTGATCAACGCGATCCCGCCGACCACGGCCAGCACGGGGATGTAGGCCGGTACGTAGGAGATGTTGAAGACGAAGACGGCCAGGATCCACGTGGCGGCAAAGGCCAGCACGACCCCCGTCAATGCGCCGATCGCGCCCAGGAACAGGTACTCGATCGTCATGATCTTCAGAATCTGGTTCCGGGAGCCGCCGAGGGTCTTCAGCAGCACGCTTTCCTGCATTCGCTGGTAGCGACTGTTGGTCACGACGCCCACCAGGACGATGACGCCGGTGAATACGCTGAACAGCGCCATGAAACGGACGATGAGGGAGACCTTGCCGAGTATGTCGTTGAGGGTGTTCAGGATAAGGCTCAGGTCGATCAATGAAACGTTGGGAAACCGGCTGACCGTTTCTCGCTGAAAGCTTGCCGAGACCTGCGGATCATCGATACGGGTCACGATCACGTGAAACTGGGGCGCCTCTTCCAGGACGCCTTCCGGGAAGACCACGAAGAAGTTGGGCTGCATCCGCTGCCAGTCTACCGCCCTCACGCTCCCCACGGTGGTAGGCACCGGCACGCCCTGCACGTCGAACACGATCTCGTCGCCGATCCCCAGCCCCAGGCGGTCGGCGATGCCCTTTTCTATGGATACGAATACGGAATCCTTCCCGGTCTCGGCGCGGGGCTGCAAAGACCCTTGCAGGAGTGTTTCCGCGTCTTCCAGGTGGCTCCGGTAGGTCGAACGGTATTCACGGCGCAGCGCCCAGCGCGGAACCCTTTCCGTCGAATCCGCCATCACCTCCGCGACCGTCCGCCCCTTCAGGCCCGCCAGCCGCATGCTTACCACCGGCGTCTGCTGCATGACCGGCAGCTCGTTGCGGCGCATTGATTCCAGGATATCCTCCCGCTGGCCGGGTTGTATGTCGAAGAGCACCAGGTTCGACTGCCGGTCTCCGCCGACCTGGGTAATGTGTCCCACGAGGGAGTACTGCAGGAGGTACAGCGTCGTGATCAGGAAGGCGCCCAGCCCGAGGGCGACGACCATGGTGACAGTCTGGTTGTCCGGGCGGAAGAGATTGGCCAGGCCCTGCCGCCAGACATAGGGCCACGTAGCCGGCACGATGCGCCGGGCCAGCTTGATCAGGCTCCGTGCGACCAGGGTCAGCAGCAGGAAGGCGCAGATCAGTCCCCCCGCGAATCCCACGCCCTGCAGCCATACCCTGGTCTGGGTGATGCCGAAGAGCACGACGCCGGCCACGAGCACGGCGATCAGCAGGATGCGCCGCGGGTCCGTGTTGGCGCGCCGCGGTGTTTCAACGGAGGAGCGCAGCGTGAGCAGGGGAGAAATGTCCCGGATCGCGAGAAGCGGCAGGAGGGCGAACAACAACGCCATGAGCAGCCCGAGCCCCATGCCCTGAAGCAGCGGAAGCCAGGTAAACCCCACCACCAGTTCGAAGGGAACGAAGTCCTGGATCAGCACGGGCAATACGCCAAGGACGAGATAACCCACGACCGCGCCGATGGCGGAACCGATCACGCCGATGGCCACGGCCTGGATGACGTACACTGCGAAGGTATGCCGCCCCTCCGCACCCAGGCAGCGCAGTACGGCTATGGTGCCCCGTTTCCGCCGCACATAGGTGTGAATGGCACTGGCGACCCCTACGCTGCCGAGGATCAGGGCGATGAAACCGCTCAGGTTGAGAAACCGGTAGAGATTGCCCAGGGACCGTTCCAGGCCCGCCTGGCGGTCCCTGACGGTGTCCCAGTCCCACCCCCACTTGGCCGCGGTGTCCGCGCCATAGGTTGCCGCGAGTTCGTCCGCATCCACACCGTCGTCGAACCGGAACAGGGCCCGGTAGGTCACGCGGCTGCCGGGCTGGATCAATCCCGTGGATTCGAGTTCCGACATGGGGATGTAGACCCGGGGGCCGATCGTGCTCATGGCCGCGGTTTCGCCGGGTATGCTGACCAGGCGGCCGGAGATCTCGAGTGTGCGCATCCCGACGCGGATCGAGTCGCCGACCTCCACGCCGTGCTGGATCATCAGGTTGTCGTCCACGAGGGCCGTGCCGTCCGTTCTGAACGCCTGTGCGGCGGCGGGAGGGACCGTTTCCAGCACGCCGTAGTAGGGGAACGCGCCCTCGAGCGCCCTGACGTTGGAGAGGCGTGACGAACCCGTCCGCGGGAAGGAGACCATGGAGACGAAACTGGACTGGCGCGACTGCTCGCCGCCCAGGTTTCCGAGAAAGACTTCGGCCGAATCAGAGAAGGCCGTCCGGGTGTTGATGTCGAGGTCGGCGCCGAGCAGGGCCTTGGCCTCCAGGTCGATTGCGGCCGCCATGCTGTCGCCCAGGGTACGTATGGACACCAGCGCGGCGGTGCCCAGGATGATGGAAGACATGTACAGGAGCAGGCGGCGCCTGTAGGTCCGGCTGTCCCGCCAGGCCATGCTGAGCAGCCAGCCTGCCCGTACCGGCGTCTTATCGGATGCGGCAGGAACGCTCATGACTGGGGATCTGGAGTAAGGGAAAGGGACGGGGCTTCCGGGATTCCGGAATGCTCGGGAAGGTAGTCTTCGACCATGCGGCCCCCGCTCAACCGGACGATGCGGCGGGTCCTGCGTGCCAGGTCGAGGTTGTGGGTCACGGTGACCAGGGTCGTCCCGGATTCCTCGTTCAGTTCAAACAACAGGCTTTCCACGGTAGCGGCCGTATCGGCGTCGAGATTGCCCGTGGGTTCGTCCACGAAGAGCAGTGCCGGACGGTTGATGAAGGCCCTGGCCATGGCGACCCGCTGCTGTTCGCCCCCGGACAGCTGTACCGGGTAGTGGGTGGTCCGGTCCGCCAGCCCCACGCGGTCCAGGAGTTCCTCCGCGCGGCGGTAGACCGCCTTTTCACCGCGCAATTCGGCCGGGACCATGACATTCTCGAGACTGGTGAGGGTCGGGATCAGCTGGAAATTCTGGAAGACGAAACCCACGTGCCGGTTGCGGACGCGGGCTCGTTCATCTTCATCGAGATCGTCCAGCACGATGCCGTTCATTGAGACGGATCCCGTAGTCGCCCGGTCCAGGCCGGCGCAGAGACCGAGCAGCGTCGTTTTCCCGCTGCCGGAGGGGCCGATGATCGCCAGGGAGTCGCCCGGCATCAGGTCGAATTCGATATCCCGCAAAACGGTAAGCATCCCGCCGCCGCTCGGGTAGGTCTTACTCAGGTCCCTGACCGACAGAATAGCCTGTTCGCTCATGGTGACGGTGCTTCTCCTTCCCCGTTTTCCGGTTCCCGCAATTCCGGGTACCGGTCCAGTACCTGCAGGAGACGATCCGGATAGTCCGTAATAATGCCGTCCACGCCGTGATCGACATGGCGTCTCATCTCCGCTTCCTCGTTGATCGTCCAGACATACACGTCCATGTTGTGCCGGTGAGCGCCCGATACGAACCGGGTGCTTACCAGCGTCAGATCCTGAAAACTGGGCGGTACCTGCATCGTCTCTCCACCGGGAACAAAGGCGAACCCGAGTCTCAGGGTGTTCAGCACCCAGAAGCCGAGCACCTCGCCGGCGGTGGACGATGTTGCGATGCCCGGGTTGTTGTCTCGTATGTATTTGACGGTCTCGGACTGAAATGAAGCGATGACCTTCCGTTCCGGGTACGAACACTGCGCGATTGCCTCGGAAAAACGGACCCTGGCAGCATCGGACACGTCTTTCAGCTCGATGATCATTCGGGTATCGGGGAGGCCGTTCAGTACCTCCTCGAGGGATGGTACCCGCAAACCCATGCCTCGGAACGGAAAGCTCGCGCCGTCATCCGCGGTCCACCGGTAACCCGCGTCCAGTTCCCGCAGTGCGGCCCAGGACATCTCGTCGACCCGGCCAGCGCCGTCGGTCGTACGGTCGACCGTGGCATCGTGAATGACCACCAGTTCACCGTCGCTCGTGGCGTGCACGTCGAATTCCAGTGCGTCCGCACCGATTCTGACCGCGTTCTGAAAGGCGAACAGGGTGTTTTCAGGCCACAGTCCCGCGCCGCCGCGGTGGGCGATGGCCAGGAACTGGTCGGTATCCGTGAATGAATGCTCGGGCATGGGGCGGGATACGATCGAGTAGTATGCCAGGACCGCGACAAGTATGACCACGGCTGCGACGGCCAGCCGAAGGAACCATTTCCAGATGAATCGAAGCATTCAGCCGCCGCGGTTGGAGTTACAGGGGCCAGTCCCGAAGTATGCGTTCCACTTCTTCGGCGTGACTGCTCTCGTCCCGGATCATGTCTTCCAGCTGGACCATGAGCCCGTAGTCGCCGTATTCCTCAGCCTCGGATCGGCGTTGGACGTACCGCCGGACGATCGTACGTTCGTCCTCAAGCATGGTCTCCAGGTTCTCGCGGTTCGAATCGCTCACCTTGACCGGCCGGGGAACGGTCGTGGGCTCGCCGCCGAGTACCACGATCTTGTCGGCCAGGTATTGCGCATGAAGTTGCTCATCGGCAACCTCGTCCTGAAAGAACTTGGCCAGTTCGGGCCGATAGGGGCCGCTGGCCTTGGCCGCGTAGATGGTGAACTGGATGATCGCGCCGAGTTCGGCGGCCAGGTCTCCGTTCAGGTTGTCGATCAGGGTCTGCTTGTCCACGCTTTCTCTCCTTTTCCTTGGTGTCCACTTTGACAAACAAAGTCGTCATATCCTTCGGTAGTTTTCATGATACGAACCGCAGCCGGAATATACAACGCGTAATGTTCCCTATAGTGTGTCGTGGCCCGCAAATCAGTGAGCCGTGACGGATTAATCAGCGTTCTGCGCCCGGTAAGCGTCCTGGTTCGCTCCGTCGTCAGGCCGTTTCTGTCAGACCATTTCGAGTACGGCCTTGACTACCCCGCTCTCCGGGTCGAGCCACATGGGAAAATCCACCAGCATGCCGTCCGGATCGGCCCTGTGCGTAATCCAGGGCGAGGTGTCGATTCGGCCGGCCTCGATATGCCCGATGACCCGCTGCAGGTCGACCGTGCGGGCGTTCCGGCTGCCGACCAGGGTCATCTCCCTCCGATGGAAGTCGGGTCCGTCGAAGGAGATGCGCGAGCCGGTGATGCCTACGTAGACCAGGCGTCCGCCGTTGGCGACGTAGTCGTGGGCCTGCATCATGGATCCAGCGTGGCCGGTGGCGTCGAATACCGCTGTAGGTAGTTCGCCGCCCAGTATTTCGCACAGCTTCGACGGCACGTCCGTGGTGTCGGAAATGATATCGAAAAGGTCGTAACGACGCTTGCAGAATGCGATGCGTTTCTCGCTGATCTCCAGCAAAATCACACGCGCGCCGGCCAGGAGGGCGAAGGTCAGCACGGACAGACCGATGGGTCCGGCGCCGATGAGCAGGACCGTTTCGCCCTTTTCGATCGCGGCGCGGTCCACGGCGTGGGCGCCGATGCCCAGGGTCTCCACAAGGGCCAGCTGCTCGAGGGACATGACATCGGAACGCAGCAGCTTCCCGGCCGGGAGCACGAGGACGTCCCGCATGCCGCCGTCCACGTGTACGCCCAGGACGTCGAGGTTCGAGCAGCAGTTCGTCTTGCCCATGCGGCAGGGCACACAGTTCCCGCAGTCCATGTAGGGAACGACTGCGCACAGGTCACCGGGATGGATGTGCGTCACGTCCCGACCGGTCGCGATGACCTCCACCCCCAGTTCGTGCCCGAGGATACGGGGGTAGTCGAAGAAGGGCTGCGTACCCTCGAAGGCGTGCAGGTCCGTGCCGCAGATCCCAACCCGGCGTATGCGCACAAGCACCTCGCCGGGACCAGGAGGCGTCGGCTCGGGAGTATCCTCAAGGACGAAACGTCCCGGTTTTTCGAGTACGATAGTGGGCATAGGGGCAGGACTCGCTTTTCAGGACTCGCTTTTCAGAACGCACACTTCACGTGAGCAGGGCGGACAGCAGGGTCGGCTTGCGCTTAAACTTCTCGACGTATGCTTCGTAAGAGGGTACCAGGCGCATCTTCACCTTGATTTCATGGTCCACCGCGATGGATTCGAGTCGGTGGCCCAGGAATGGATTCCGGAACCGTTCGATGCAATCCTCGGCGAAGGACCGGGCGTCTTCCACCTCGTCCGGCAGGGCCGGCACGATTTCCTCCAGCATCAGTTCCCGCAGCCAGGGACCCGTGTCCCCATGGTCGACCGCCTCCCTGACGGTCCGGATGCCCAGGGGCATGGCCCGGCAGACCAGCGCCGTGTGGGCGCCGTTGAGCACCCGCACCTTGCGCAGCGCGTAGGGACGGACGTCCGGTGTGCGTGTAATGGCCGGATGCTCGATGAACGGCGCGGCGCCCGGCCGGTCCTCCAGGGCCCAGAAGGCGAAGGGTTCGGTCAGCGCCAGCAGCCCGTCGCCGTGGGGATTGGGAAAACCCGGCGGCGGTTCGATAGTGATCCGGTCCACGAGCGTATGCAGCCAGGTCACGCCTTCTTCCAGCCAGCCCAGGAAGCCGTCGCCCAGACGCCGTTGCCGGCCCAGGTCGCGGACCAGCCCGCGTAACGCCCCTGCGTTGCCGTCGATCAGTTCGCAGGGGATGACGGTCACCGGTGCGCCGCCGTATTCATACCGCGCATGGAGTACGGTGAGCAGCTTTCCGGGGAAAGAAACCGGCGACTCGCCGTCCAGCCGTTCCGATTCCGGCACGTCGTATCCGGTCTCCGAGGTGTTGGATAGGATATACTCCGTGGACGGGTCGCGCCCCGCGGCCAGGACGGCTTCCCAGTCCTCCGCGGCACTCAAAGCCCTCGAGACGCTCTCCACCTCGACGGTTTCGTCGATCCGTTTTCCGTCACGGATCCCCCGCACCCGGATCCGGTAACGACCGTGCTGCTCGTTGAACAACTGCGCCCGCCCGGTGCCCGTGGACTGGACCACGACGATCCGGCCGATGTCCTGCCCGGCCTGCCTGGCCTCGTGGATGAAGAGGTCGGCGAAGGCGCGGAGAAACCGGCCGCTGCCGAACTGGAGCACCGATTCATCCGGCGTCGCCATCCGACTCCCTTTGCTTGGCCTCGTCCCACAGGGCGTCCAGTTCCTCGAAGGTGGCCTTTTCCAGGCTTTCTCCTTTGAGTTCGAGGGCGGCCTCGATATACCGGAAACGGCGGATGAACTTGTCGTTGCTCCTTCTCAGGGCATCCTCCGGCGGCACGTTGAGGTGGCGGGAAAGGTTCACCAGGGAGAACAGCAGGTCGCCCATCTCCTCCTCGATCTTCGACCGGTCCCCGTGCTCCAGGGCGCGTCGCACCTCGCCGATTTCCTCGCCGACCTTTTCGAGCACCGCTTTAACGTCGTCCCAGTCGAAGTTGACCCGGGCGACCTTCTCCTGGATGCGGTAGGCGCGGAGCAAGGCCGGCATGCCCGCCGGGAGGCCGTCGAGTACCGACCCGGGTCCTTCGTTCCCCTTCTCCTCCTGTTTGATCTTCTCCCAGTTGGTCAGCACCTCGTCGGCCGTGTCCGCCCGGATGTCCCCGAAAACGTGGGGATGGCGCCGGACGAGCTTGTTGTTGATCGCCCGGGCCACATCGTGGATGTCGAACCGCTGCTCCTCGGTAGCGATTTGCGCGTGGAAGACCACCTGGAGTAGCAGGTCACCCAGTTCGTCCCGGAAGTCGCCGTCCTCGCCGTTGTCCAGCGCGTCCAGCACCTCGTAGGCCTCCTCGATAAGGTACGGCCGCAGGGTCTGGTGGGTCTGTTCCCGGTCCCAGGGACAGCCTCCCTTCGACCGGAGTTTCGCCATGATGTCCACGAGTTCTTCGAAGGGGGTCATAGGGGTTGTGTCAGGTTGAAAGTTGAGCTTCGAAAATCTGACTTAAGTAGTTGTACTGCTCGGCGAAGAGTATGTGGGCTTCTGCGAATCTTTCCATATCCCAAGTTCCGTCGCTATACCTCTTGCGAAGGTCTTGGAAACGCGTTGCCGAAATGACGTACGAGTCAAGCGTAATGTCGTCGCGTCCACTTCTCTCACCGATCTTCTTGGCCATATCCGGTAATCTCACATGAAGTTGTGCTTTCTCGTCGTGTTCGTATGCTTCTGCGTGGATCATACCGTGAGGCTCGATAAATACGATGTGTTGTTTACCCGTTTCCTTGATCCAGAGGATGAAATCGGGATAGAATCCGCTCGATTCGAAGAAACCAACGCCAGTCCCGCGGCTGAGATTCCTCAGAAGAAAAACCTCGACTTCCAGCAGGGATTTGTCCTTTTCGCTCACCCAGTATTCTTTCAGATCGGTGACAAATGCTCGCTCACTTTTTGTTAATGCCGGAGGTGTACTTTTAACCTTTTCATTCTGCTCTATCAGCAATGGTTGATAGAGATGCCTGTCGAAGTGAAGGCGGGGTAATTCGGCCGATTCTTCCTGATATATCCGATCGTTGCCAGAAATGAGGTTTTCAATCTCTTCGATCATTGAGTCTTCGGACCGCCGGACACTAACGATGTATTGTCCCTTCCCGTCAGAAGAGTAGAGATGGTTAAAGCGCAGATTGGGGTCATGTTCGTCCAGTATTTTGTAAATCATCCGGTTCGATTCCCAAGCTCTCTGCCTGGATCGGTAGAATGCGTCTACGTAACGGCGCAGTATCGTAGTCACTACTTCCTGAAGGCGTGCTACTTCTTCAAAGGATTTCGGATGGACCAGGTCGTCGTCTGCTATAAGTGTGAAATGCAGATTATCCGATATTATGGACCGTAGCAGGGACGGCTGTATGTACAGGTTTTTCAAATCCTTCGAATGTTTGTACTCGAGCAGTTCGATATACACTCTTTCCCAATCGATCAGCTCCAAAAGGTCATCGGTGAGGATCGTCTCCGTGCCTGCCTGGACGACGGTTGTCTCAACACCTTCAACACCGCTTTCGAGAGTCTGAACCCTTGTGCTTACATCCACCCGGACCTGTACCGTATGATCCGGGGTCAGTGCAAGATCCTCCTCCCGAGCGAAATCGGTATCCGCTGGTATGCGGGGGATCAGAAGACCCATATTTGAGAGATCCGACTCGGAACGTATGGTAAGTGGTAGATCGATGTATCCTTCGGTGTCGATACCTTCTCGATTCAAGTACACTTGGAACTGAGCCATGTAATTTGCCCTAACAGCATATATATTCAGCGTCTCGAGCAGTTCGATCCGGTCAGGATGGACGCCACTTAAAGAGGCACTCCTTTTAAGGGAACGGTCTTTGCCCCGAAGGCGAACGCCACGTCCAAAAAGTTGGATGATTTCCGATCCTTCGCTTTTACCGACGTTTAGTAGTCCCATATTGGATACCCTGTAGGAATCCCAACCCTCGATAAACCTTTTAGCACCGATGAGGACGTTGATCGTGGTGCCTTGGCTATTGATATCGTTGAATAACCCACCGGTAAGCGCATCTTCCTCTACCACAATGCCGGAATCATCTGATCCCGCCAGGTTTCTAAACGCGGTAGAGTCGCCAATATAGATCAACCCGAAATAGGTATCTGCGGTGCTTGCCTTCAGACCGATTTCACCGTCTGAACCGCGTATTGCACATAGATGCAGTCCACCAGATGTCGGGGCGTGGAACACACAGGTGAGCAGATCCCGGTATATCTCTTGGGGATTCTGATTCATTGCACGAAGATACCCAAATTGATCGCCAAATACGTCCTGTCCATGAGGCGTGCAAAGACCGGTCTCTCCTTCGAGGAGTCTGCCGATTGCCTCTGCAGCCCAGTCCGGCTTGCTCAGGACGCAATGCAGGAAACGAGCTACAGTCAACACGTCACTCTGCTTTTCCCCACTCTGGTTGTAAACATCATTTACCTTTCTACCTATAAACAATGAGAGAGGACGTTCCAGTCCGTAGGTACGTAACGCTTCGGTTCGCGCTTCGAACAAGCATTGCTGTTCGTAAAAAGAAAGCAGATTTCCCAGTAACAGCAGATCGGTATACTCGGATGTCGTTTCCTCGTTCAAATTGAGTACCCGAAAATCTTTCCCGTAACCATCGCCGTGAAAGTACCTATACGAATAGTCGAAGGCGATCGCCTTGCCGTATTCTATAGTCAGCGCGTCATTACCAGCAGATGATAGCGCCTGGCCGAACGTCGCACTGTACTCGAACGTGTAACCTGTCTTTCCCAATTCCTCTCGTACTCTCCTCCAAGCCTCACCACCGGATCCCTTGTGCCCTTCGTCAACGAAAATCAGGTTGTTGCCTTCGAATGCCTCTACTGGGACGCTTACTCCACCGCCACGTTTCTGCTCCGTCAGTTTGGTGATCTCTATGACCTGGACCGCCTCGCGGGTGGATGACATCAGGCTGTCCCCGTGACGTTCGAAGCGTCGGCAGGGGATGTTCGACGCCGTCATTTCTTCAATGTGCTGTGTGCTCAACCCCTCGTTAGGCGTTATCAGAAGAATGTTGTCTAACTGCTGATCATTGTAGTGGAGAAACTGCCGGTAGTTGAGGTGCATTATAAGCGTCTTTCCACTTCCGGTCGCCATCCAGAAAGCCAACTTGCGCAGATCGGACTTTGAGAATGCGATCTGGTTCGAAGTATGTGCATTGTGCGCTCTGGCGAAGTCGTTCAGAGCACTCACAGTTTGCCCCGGTCTGTTGAAGTAACTGTCAAGAGCATACTCCGTATACCACGCCGCCAAGTGTTGGAAGTATCTCAAGACTATGGGCTCAGAACGTAGCGCGTTCATAGCCATAAGGTGTTTATGGATGTTCTTGTCGTATTTGGCGAGTATTTCAGGAGGGATCTTTATCTTGTCACCACGGCTGATCAATCGATGGTAGATTGAACTGTGACCGTAGGCGTCAAATCCTTCATCCGCTTCTCTCATATCTACCAGTAGATCGCGGTTCTGCTCGTATCCGAACTGGCGATTCAACCACGCCAACAGGACCAGACGCCGGTCTAGGCTGGTATGCTGTTCGGAAGGCATTATAGATTCTCTTTGTCGATAAGGAGATCTAGTTGCTTCACGAGTGGCGGTAGTTCCCACTTTGTTGTGTCCCACAATCTTTCAAGACTGATGTCGTCGTAGCCGTATACCATTCGGTTACCCATTGCCATGATCTGAGGCCAGGGAACCTCTTGATGGAGTCGTTGCGTCTCTGCAGAAATGCGGTTGGCCGCTTCGCCAATAATCTCCAACAGTTTCCACAATCCAAGTTCAGTGACACGGTTTTCTTCGAGATCATTCAAACTAGACTCACCGAGTATAGCTATCGCTTCCGCAGCGTGGTTCCGCATCTTTACCAAGGCTAATTGATCATCTCGTCTGCTCATATACCGTCTCCGCCGAACCGAGTATTATCTTGCGAAGCAACCAGTTGCGGCTTCTTTCTACTCCCTCTAGTGTGTGAATGTCAGTCTTCCACCCGAGCAATTCCATTAGCTCGATCTCTAAACCGGCCAGTCCGATGTATCCAATACGGACATCCGATTCGAAGGCGACTAGTACGTCCAAGTCGCTTTCAAGCGTGATAGCGTCGCGTTGTATAGATTCGATTAAGGCGAGTCGCTTGATGCGATTGCGCTGACAGAATTCGGCAATCTTGCGCTTTGAGGTACACGAGTAAAAATCCAAGATAGAATTGTCTCTGGGAAGACTACCTAGTAGAAGCTTGTTTCGATACTTCGATTTGCTGGTATTTGCAATAACCCGCTATGTAAACCGTCCACGATGAACGCCAAGACGATCAAAACACCATGGCCACTCACCGTATGTTTTCGCAAATCAATGTTTCGGCCCAATGCACCACCAATTTGGCGAGACCGATTGCATGCTGGTATTCTTCTTCGTCGACGGGTTCGGTATTCATGGGATAGCGGGATTCAACGGCATAGTCGGTAAGTCCCGCGCTTGCATCTACTACTTGAGGAATGCCGATGTGATTCGATAACAGATCCAGCAATGTTCGTATATTGTGCGTTCGAGGGAAATCTGTTTCAAGAAACACAAAAACGGCCTTCAGGGCTTTCTCCGTGGCTTGTTGAGCATGGAAACAGAGGGTTTCCAGCAAGACGCCTTCCGGCTGGTCTATGCAGGCAAGTTCCAGGTCGCTGCGCGCATGACGAAGCCAGTCTTTGGCACTGCCTGGAGAGGAAGAGTCAACGGCCATATATCTCCTTACCCTCCTCCAATGCGTTTTTGTAGATCAAACCTACATTCTGTCTGTGCTTTTCTAGATCATTCGGTGTTGCAACGACAATGTCGAATGGCACACCTAGCCCGGTAATTTCCCTATAGAGTTTCTGCGCCGTTCTTCGCCGATGAACGCCCTCGGGCATAACGACGAGTAGATCCAGGTCGCTATGCGCTTCCATGTCTCCTCTGGCCGCTGAGCCAAAGAGAATAATCCGTATAGGATCTACACATTTCACCACATTTCGCACCAACTTCTTGATTACTATAGGAGTTGCTTGTTTAAAGGCATTATCCATAACAGAACTCCTTACAAAAGCCCGGATAAGGTCAGACTGGACAAGAACCACCTAACCACATCTCAAGATACCTGAAGGTCAGAATCCCAGAATACTTCAGTATCAAAAAGAATCCATTTTACATCTGAGCGCCTGCGAACATCCTGCGCTTGAACTCCGGCTCCAGTGCATTTGCTTCTCGGATAAGGGAATCACCGTTCACATAGACCTCATCCGCACCCTCTGCCAGTCTAAGTTCGTCTACAAACGCCTTATCGCGTGTCAGATCGGCATTGTTCCAATGCTGGGTTTCTCTCCAGATAACGACAACTCGCCGCTGCTCAATCTGACCTCGATAAACCAAGTATCGCCGATCATCGCTGTTGTACACTCGACGGGTATCAACGCGCAGACCGATCAGGTAGTTGAACGTCTCCGGAATGTCGGCGATTCGCTGCCGGATCTGACCGTCTACGTGGAAATTGAGCGTATAGTTGAAAGGCTGGGTTAGATTCTCGACGTTCAGGAGGGTCGAACAGTGTTTCGTTTCCCATCGGAGCATGTACTTAAGCAGGTAGTCGTTGAATTGTAGGGCATTCTGTCCGGATCTCTCGGCGAAGTCGATGTTGTTCAGCGCGTCCTCATAGGATTCCAATCGCATGTACTTTATAATGCTCGGGCTACGATTTGCTTCTTCCTGTGTTGCCATGCGTTTCGGCTTACCGTCCTTCCACTCTGGCGTGAACGTTACTTTTTTAATGCGTGGCAGTAGCACTGTGTCGAAGTGATCGCCCATCTCGACAAGGATAAACGTACGCTGGCCACCGTCTTCTCTGTTAAGATTTATGACTGCGTGACCAGTAGTTCCCGAGCCTGCAAAATAATCAAGGACAGCGCTATCGTTTTCAGGTGTAGCCGCTGCTAACAAGCCCTCGTAGAAACGCACCGAATGGCAATAGGGAAAATCCTCCAAGTTTAAGTTTTTCAAATCCAATTTGCCACGAGTAGCGTCTTGAATGATGGACGTGAATTGCCTTCTTGAGTCTTCCGTCAAAAAACGTTTCTGCCTCGGTTGGGTTGTGTGGTCACTACCAAAAATGATCTCTCCCTTCTCGATCATACGCTGAAGAGTTTCAGGAGTACGTGAGAAACCATTCGGAGGGACGGGACATGGCTGGCCTGTTACCGGATGAATCAGTGGAACATGGAATTTAGGATCTTGACGTGGTTCGGGTGCCCTAAGGCTAACGCTTTGAAACACGTGACCATTTTCATCCAAAAAACGGTAGGCTCTTTCACCACCACTAAGTGCCGGGTTACTAACTACCCACTTCGAAAACGATCGTTTGGATTCAGGCGTAAGTCCACCATTCAGTGATACGAGTTCCTTTGCTTTGTTTAAAATGCTAATGACAGACTGGTTCCGAAGATTGAATGCTTCGGTAGAATCGGATCTCCAGATAACATATTCATGTTGGATTGCGATACCACCACCGCCTGTCATGGGATTTCTCTTATCCCACACAACTGTACCGGAATCTCTAATTGGAAACCCGTCCACCATAAGGTACAGTCGTTCATACTCGTTCTCGTCAATGTGGCACAGGAAGGAACCATCCTGTGCAAGTAACGGGACTGTTGCAGCGATACGATTTTGCATCATAGCAAGCCAACTCGAATGCTGGTATCCGTTTTTGTAGAGAAACCCGCTTGTCTGTGTGTTGTATGGCGGATCTATATGCACACATTTAAACTGACCCATGTACATTCTTGACAACTGATTCAACGCCTGCCAGTTCTCGCCGTGGATCAACAGCCCGCCCGTCATGCCGTCCAGATCCTCGAAACTGCCTAACAGGCGATCGACAAAGTCCTCGTCGAAGTGCTTCGTATCGAGAGGAAGCGTCGGGCGATTCTGCAGGAACTCTACACGTTTACCTACATAGTCATTGGTCAGATTAAACAGGTCCGTGTGATTTTCGCCGATATCGAGAAGGGCCAGCGTTTTCCATTCCTCCCACTGCGCCTCGCATTTAGAGACTTCTTCATAGAAACATTGGTCAACATGTCCGACCGATATACAATACTGCGTTTCAGTGATGAACTTGCGCTTTTCCCAAAGCAATTTCTGGAAATTCTCGATCTGATTCAGGAATTCGATTATCTGACGGCCTACAGAACGGATCATCCTCATTATCTGAAACCATCCTTCAGCACGTTCTTCTCCACCCGTCTCTACTTCGTCGAGGATCAGTACTTCGTTCTTGAGATAGAAATCGAGTTCGTTGTCGAGAAATCCCTTGAGATCCTTGTGGATGAAGAAGTCCGAGGTGTTGCGGCGGGTATACTGCTTCAAGTGGTGTTCAAGGACAGTTACCGGCTTGCTATCCCCGTTTTCACGTCTCTCTGTCATTAGTGCACTCAATGCAGCGGGGGCCTGTTCAAGCCGACCAGGTATCTTTTCAACTGCTTCGGCGAGAATAGCATCCTGCTGGTTTCTTTTGCTGTAGGTGATTTCCTCCTGCGCGGTAAGCGGACGGAATTCAAAACCAATCTGGAGCCGTCTGTTGTTTCCGTCCCAGGTTGGTTCCACGTTGCTGGGAAAGAAAAACCTCTTGTCACCCTTGACGTTGTCCTGCTCCACGTCGGCCGCTTGAAGTTTGAAATGCACGGTTACATCGCGTACTTGAAACGAGTAATCTCGGAAGTTTTCGCCGGTCTTAACGTAATACTGGTCCTTATTGGCCCAGTGTAAATGGACCTCTTCGCCGTTGTAGGGAATCGCGTATCGGTGGCGCTTGGAGTAGCGGGGCTTTGAGATGAAATCGCCTTCCTGGTAGTAGCGACTGAAGAAGGCATATAGGTGATTGAAGACTACTGATTCGAGAGCATCCCGGTTGCCACCGCCATGTGCCTTCTCCCTTAGCTCGAGGTACCTTTTACCGATATCCGCGTCCTGAAATTTGACCAGATTTCCATCGGCGTCAATCGCGTCCTGTGTCAAAGTGGTTCTGATCTGCTGTGCGGTTTCTTCTAGTTCAGCTGCTGCTTGAGCTTGCTCGGCTAGTGCTCCACGATTCAATTCCTCTTTGACATTAACTGGCAGATCCACCGTGATAAACCGTTCGATCTCATCTCTCTTGTGATTCATGATACGGTAGATGCCGAAATCTAGATCAGCGCAGTCGAACTGAAACAGTTCTCTTAGTAGTGTTTGAAATTTACTGATTGAGTCAGACATATTTACCTTAGGTCGGGGTGCAGACACAGTATACGTTTTGAGTCAACGCGCACCTGTAACTGAGCCGTGATTTTGGATCGATACGCCGTAATATGAATCCGTATCTTACAATAACCAGAACCGGTCAGGAATCAAGTCGTAATTTGCCCCGTCGCAACAGGATGCCACCGTGCATGAAACTCCGTTCCACCCGCCTGTGTCCGCCAATAAAACTATTGACGTAAGCCCTTGATAAATCTACATTGTGTAGGTTTAACGGGGATCGTTCCCGTAACCGGTTCAGGATCGTTTCGCGAGGGAGGAACAGGGGTTTCGGAAAGGCGTGCAAGGCATGGTAAGCGAACATGTCCTCGTTCTGAACCAGAACTACGAGCCTTTGAGTGTTTGTACGGCAAGACGGGCGGTCATTCTCGTTTTTCTGCGCAAGGCGGAGATCATTGACAATTATGCGGACCCGGTGCGGGGCGTTTACACGCTGTTCGACCGGCCCAGTATCGTCCGGCTCGTGAACTTCGTCCGCATACCCCGCAAGGGCATCATGCTGTCCCGCAAGAACATCCTCAAGCGCGACGGCCACCAGTGCCAGTACTGCAGTACGACGAGAGGACCCCTGACCGTGGATCACGTCCTGCCCAGGTATCTGGGCGGTAGGGACAG